>JANLXK010000477.1:0-1909 GCA_031365045.1 Gemmatimonadota bacterium
AGGGCCGGCCGCCCTCGGCGCGCCCTTCGCCCCTGATGCCTGGATCCGCATCGCAAGTGACAACACCGTCACCGTGGTGCTGGCCCGGAGCGAGATGGGGCAGGGGGTAAGCACCGCCCTCCCGATGCTCGTGGCCGAGGAGCTGGACGCGGATTGGGAGGCACTGGTGGTGGAACAGGCGCCGGCACACTCGGCGTACGGAAACACCGCGCTTCAGGCCAGCATGATGATGACCGGCGGGAGCAGCTCGGTGCGCGAGGCGTGGGAGCCGCTGCGGCAGGCGGGAGCCACGGCCCGCGCGCTGCTGATCGCGGTCGCCGCGAAACGCTGGGGCATCACCCCCGCGCAGTGCCGCACCGAGAACGGCGCGGTCATCGAGCTCGGCGGCACGCGGCGCCTGACGTACGGTGAGCTGGCCGACGAAGCGTCCACGCTGCCGATCCCCCGCGACGTCCCGCTCAAGCGCCCGCGCGACTGGCGCCTCATCGGTCGCGCCATCCCCCGCCGCGATGCCCACGATATCGTCACAGGAAAGGTCACCTTCGGCCTCGACGTGCGGCTCCCGGGGATGCTCTACGCCTCGGTCGAGCGGGCCCCGGTCTGGGGCGGCTCGGTGCAGACGCTCGACTCGGCCGCCGCGCTCGCCGCCACTGGTGTCCGCCACGTCTTCGACCTCGGTGACAGGGTCGCGGTGGTCGCCGATACCCACTGGCATGCCCTCCAGGGACGCCGCAAGCTCGTCATCGCCTGGAAGGATGGTCCCCTCGCGGCGCTCTCCGACGCGACCATCGGCGAGCGGATGCGCGCGTTGGCCGACGCCGACGAAGGGGGGGTCGCGCGGAACGTCGGAGATGCCGCCGCCGTCCTCGCGCTCAGCACCACGCTCGAAGCGGAGTACGAGGTGCCCTTCCTGGCGCACGCCACGATGGAACCGATGAACTGCACGGTCGATCCCGCGAGCGGCGAGGCCTGGGTGCCGACCCAGTTCCAGGACGGCCCCGCGGTGCTCGGCGGCGGCGGTGCCCGCGGCGTGCTCGCCAGCGGGCTCGGCCGCGGTCCCAATCACGCCAAGGTGCACACCACTCGGCTTGGCGGCGGGTTCGGTCGACGGCTCGAGATCGACTACGTCATCGAGGCCACCGAGGTCGCGCGGCGGGCCGGCGTCCCGGTGCAGGTGGTCTGGACCCGCGAGGATGACATGCGGCACGATGTCTATCGCCCGCGCGCACTCCATCGGCTCAAGGGGGCGCTCGACACCCACGGGAAGCTGGCGGCGTGGCAGCAGCAGATCGTGGCGCCGTCGATCTCGCGGAAGTTCGTCCCGCGCATCGTCCCTGACATGCTCCTGAAGCTGGCAGGGCCGCTCAAGTCGGGCGTCGACCAGAGCACCGTCGAAGGGGCCGCCGACACGCCGTATGCCATCCCCAACCTCCGCGTGACGAGCCTGATGGCGAACCTCGGCGTGCCGGTCGGGTATTGGCGCGCGGTGGGGCACTCGCACACCGCCTTCGTGGTCGAGTGCTTCCTCGATGAGCTCGCGAAGCAGGGCGGGGTCGATCCGGTGGCGATCCGGCGCGCGCTGCTCGCTGGCCAGGCGAGCCATCTGGCCGTGCTCGACCTGGCGGCGGAGAAGTCAGGATGGGGTACGCCCCTTCCGACCGGGCGCGCGCGCGGTGTGGCCTTCCATCAGTCGTTCGGGAGCTTGGTGGCCCAGGTGGCGGAGGTGTCGATCGCGCAGGGGAAGGTGCGGGTGCACCGGGTGGTGTGCGCCGCCGACTGTGGCATGGTGGTCCACCCCGACCTGGTGCACGCCCAGCTCGAGGGGGCGATCCTCTTCGGGCTGAGCGCAGCCCTCTTCGGGGAGGTGAATGTCGAGGGAGGCCGGGTGAAGCAGTCCAACTTCCACGAC
>JANLXK010000488.1:0-3230 GCA_031365045.1 Gemmatimonadota bacterium
TGCTGCAGTAGGTACAACGGGGCCGAAGGTAGAGGCGCTCATGCACCACTGCGACGACTTGCGCCACGGCAGGGAGCAAGCCGCTCGGGAGCAACGCCAGTGATCAGTTCGCCAGCTAACCAGCAGATCAAGCTGTCGGTCCACACCGTCACGGTCCGTGCTTCGGAACGTGTCAACGACTTTGAGACACCGACCGTTTGCATTTACTGAGCGAGCTCGATCAGTTTCGGTTCCGTGGACGACGGCGTGTCGTGCATCGGATCAGGGGGTACCCAGGTATCGTCCAGGTCGACGATCGTCGATCCTGAGGCATCCTGGAGCGTCGTTTTCTTCGCCGGCGGGTTGATCCACGCGGCTTCGGGCAAGATCGGTGGTTGCGGCACCTTGCGCACGAAGCGTTCGGGGTGACGGGCGTAGGCGGCGAGAAGCGTCTCCCGCCGCGCCGCGGTGATCTGTGGCGCGAGCCCGTGATGCACAGCGTACGGGGTCATGAGGCCGATGCCCGAATGACGATGTTCGTGGTTGTAGTAACGGAAGAACGGGTGGCAGAAGCCGTGGGCATCTTGGTAGCTTCCGAAGCGATCGGGAAACGCCGGGCAGTACTTGATCGTCTTGAACTGGGCCTCGGAGTAAGGGTTGTCGTTGGAGACGTGTGGTCGGCTGTGGGTTTTGGTGATTCCCAGCGAGGCGAGCAGCAAGGCGACGCCCTTGCTCTTCATCGACGAACCGCGGTCCGCATGAATTGTCAGCTGGCCCGGCACGATGCGCTGCTTGGCGTAGGAATCGTCGATCAAGCGCTTGGCGAGCCGGGCGGATTCGTGATCCGCGAGCATCCAGCCCACGACGTACCGACTGAAGATGTCGAGGATCACGTACAAGTAGAAGTAGGTCCACTTGGCGGGCCCGAGGAGCTTCGTGATGTCCCACGACCAGACTTGGTTCGGGGCGGTCGCGAGCAGCTCGGGCTTCTGGTAGATCGGATGCCGGAGTTGATCGCGCCGTTCGCGGACCTCGCGGTTCGACTCGAGCACGCGGTACATCGTGCGGGTCGAGCAGTGGTAGACGTCCTCATCGAGCAGCGTGGCGACGACTTGGGCGGGTGCTTTGTCCACGAAGCGCTCCGAATGGAGCACGTCGCGAACGGTCTGACGCTCGACCGGACTGAGAGCGCGCGGGGGCGTCGGACGCCGGCAGGGGACGGTGATTGCGCGGTGGCGTCGCCGGTACAGCGAAGCTCGATTGATCGTCAGCGCCTCACACGCCGGGGCCGTCCCAACCACGGGTGCCAGGGTCTCGACGGCGTCCATCAGTCGTTCTCGTCGGGATCGTGGGGATTCAGGGGGATCCCCAGGAGCTCGGACGCTTTTTTTTGGATAGAGAGCATGAGTTCGACGCGCTCGTTGCGCCGACGCAGCTTGGCGTTCTCGCGCTCGAGCTGCTTGACCCTCGGGTCGACCGTCTTCGCCTTGGGGCCGCGCTTGCGCGCTGCCAGTCCTGTCTTCGCCACACGGTCACGATCTCGGCGCCACTGGGTCAGGAGCGAGGAGTACAACCCTTCGCGTCGAAGGATCGCTCCGACCTCGCCCGGTGCTTTCGCACGTTCGACCTCGCGCAGGATGCGCACCTTGTACTCCGCCGTGAACCGTCGCCGCTGCGGCTTGGCTTCGACCGCTGGGTCGGGGACCCCCTCGGGCGCGCCGGCGGGAGAAACTGCACTCGCCCTCCGGGCTCCTTCCGTTTCTCCCGCCAAGACCATCTCTCGCCGGTACTCCATGCTCTTACGCCTCCCCGCCCTCTACACTAAACTCGATGGGGGTCGGTGTCTCAAGCACATTGGCACAGAGGGCTTACGCACGGCCCGCGCCGGCGCGTCCCGCAGCTTATCTGCAGCGTTATACGGATCACGGAACAAAACAGTGAACGATCAGCGGCCATGCCTCGGGCTTCGCATCAGCTCTGCTCACGCGGCGCGCTGTTCCTGCACCCAGAAAACAACCTCGGCTTCGTTCGGCAGGTGCTACGCTCGGCGGCTTCTGTTGGCGCAAGCTTCCCGAACCATCAAAACGCCCAGTCTTCGGCGTGGTGGTCGGCAAGCGCCGCGGCCCTCGTACGGCCGGGCGGTGCGACCAAAGTCTGTTGGTCGCGGCGAGCGCCGAATGGGCGCATCACCCAACAGCGGAACATCGGTAAGGGCCGCGAATCGCTCGATCCGAGTTCCGCATAACAACCGCGTCAACGCGACGGTTCGTCCGGTCACGCCGCTTGCTGTCGCAAGCGTCGCGCCCGGCCGCCCCGCGCGTTACGCAGTCCGTTGTACGGACTAAGAATGAAGTACGGCTCTGAATTCTCTACGATCCTGCCGCGGTGGTCGAAGCCAACGGGTGGATCTGTTCAGCGCCCTGGGCGCGCGCCGTGCCTCATGCAGCCCGGCACGCTCGGCGGCTTCTGTTGGCGCAAGCTTCCCGAAACATCAATACGCCCAGTCTTCGGGGTAGTGGTCGGCAAGCGCCGCGGCCCTCGTACGGCTGGGCGGTGCGACCAAACTCTGTTGGTCGCGGCGGGCGCCGAATGGGCGCATCACCCAACAGCGGAACATCGGTAGGGGCCGTGAATCGCTCGATCCGAGTTCCGCATAACAACCGCGTCAACGCGACGGTTCGTCCGGTCACGCCGCTTGCTGTCGCAAGCGTCGCGCCCGGCCGCCCCGCGCGTTACGCAGTCCGTTGTACGGACAACCAGCATGGATCTGTTCTCTGAACACAACGACGCCCCCGAACAACTCCTGGCAGGGTGGCTTCGAGCGGGCCGGGGCTCTGGTCGGGTCGGTCGCGCATTGCGACGACGGCGACCGGTCCAGGTGTCAACGCGCCCTTCAGGTGCACGTCGAGGCTGTGAATCGCGCTCTGCAAACCGCCGAGTGTTGCCTTCTCGGGGTCGGCCAGAATCGCAAATCCGGTTTCGTCGCAGCTAATCTCCTGGGGCGGTGGTGGCAGCCTAGGCCAAGCAACCGGTCGCGGTGGCGTCGCAACGCCGAACTCACTCGCTCCGTTGGTTGCCACGAAAGCGACGTACACTTCCTGCAGTCGCTGATCGTCGCGCGGTCACCGCAGGTGGCCGTCGCGGCGGCGAAAGGGAACGTGAAGGCCAAGCCGTCCAACAAGCCGATCAAGCTGACGGTCCGTTCCGTCACGCAGCTTGCTGGCGCAAGCTGCGCGCCGGCCCGGCCCGCA
>JANLXK010000490.1:0-1910 GCA_031365045.1 Gemmatimonadota bacterium
CTTCCCTCCCCTGGTCGGCTGGGCCGCCCAGGCCGGATCGCTCGACTGGACCGCGGTCATCCTCTTCTTTATCGTGGTCTACTGGACCCCGCCGCACTTCTGGGCCCTCGCCCTGATCAAGCAGAAGGAATACGCCAAGGCCGGGATCCCGATGCTCCCGGTGGTGCGCGGCGACCACGAGACCAAGCTCCAGATGCTCGGCTATACCATCATGCTGCTGCCGCTGACCCTCCTCCCCTGGCTCGCCGGGGAACTGGGGCTGGTGTACGCCATCACGGCGCTCCTCGGTGGGGGATGGCTGCTGCGGTACTGCATCAAGCTTCTGAGGGAACCAGGCGTCGTGCATGCAACTGCATGGGGCATGTACAAGTATTCGCTCGTGTATCTCTTCCTTCTCTTCATCGCGATGGGGGCCGATCGTGCCTTCACCTTTGGCCGCCTGACCCGCACGCCCCCGCCCGAGGTGCTGATCCTCGGGGGCCCGGGCGACCGGACCCCGCTCGAGCAGGTCACCGGAGACCGCTGAGTGACCGCGCCGACGCCTCGCGTCGAGACCAGGCGCGGGTTCGTCCCTCCCGGCAAACTCGTCCGGCTCTGGCCGCGGATCCGGCCCTATCGGGCCGCCCTGGCCGTCGCGCTCGTGACGCTCCTCCTGAGCGGCGCGATCACTTTGGCGTTCCCCAAGTTCGGCGGCGCCCTCCTCGATGCGGCCTTCCAGGCCCACGACCGCGCCCTCCTCGACCGCATCGCCCTCGGCCTCTTCCTCCTCTTTGTCCTGCAGGCCTTCCTCAACTACGCCCAGACCTACCTCCTCACTTCGACCGGTGAGCGGGCAGTGGCGGGGCTCCGGCGCGAACTCTTCGGCAAGTTGCTGGAGATGCCGCCCGGGTTCTTCGCCGACCGCCGCACCGGCGAGCTGATGAGCCGGCTCACTGCCGACATCGCGATGCTGCAGGGGGCGATGAGCACCCAGATCGCGGAACTCGCGCGTCAGGTGCTCCAGCTGGTCGGGAGCCTGATCCTCCTCACCGTCAGCCAGCCGCGCCTGACGCTCACCGCGCTGGCGGTCGCGCCGATCGTGATCGGCACCGCGGTCTTCTTCGGCCGGCGGCTCCGCCGGATGACCACGGGGCTGCAGGATCAGGTGGCCGACGCGACCGGGCAGGCGGAGGAGGCGCTGAGCCAGATCCGGACGGTGCAGAGTTTCGTGCAGGAACCGGCCGAGGTCCAGCGGTACGGGAACAAGATCGACGGACTGGTGAGCACCGCGCTCCGGCGGGCGCACGTGCGCGGACTCTTCTTCGGAGCGATCACCCTCGCCGTGTTCGGGGCGATCGTGCTGGTGCTCTGGCAGGGGGGACGGCAGGTGTTGGACGGCCGACTGAGCCAGGGCGACCTGGTCCAGTTCATCCTGTACACGATGTTCATCGCCGGCGCGATCGGCGGGCTGGTCTCCTTTACGAGCCAGTACCAGGAGGCGGTGGGGGCGGCCCAGCGGGTCTTCGAGCTGCTCGAGACCCCCGCCGGGATCACCGACCCGCCTCGTCCCGCCCCCCTGCCGGCGCCCCTCCGGGGGGAGGTCCGGTTCGAGCAGGTCTCCTTCAGATACAAGGAAGAGGAGGGCACTCCTTGGGCCCTGAGGGAGCTGGCCCTGGAGCTGAGGCCGGGGGAGGTTGTGGCGTTGGTGGGCCCTTCCGGGGCCGGGAAGACCACCCTGGCGTCCCTCCTGCCCCGGTTCTGGGATGTGACCGAGGGGAGGATCCTGCTCGACGGGACCGACATCCGGTCCTTCCGGCTGGCCGACCTCCGGGCCGCGCTGGGGCTGGTACCCCAGGAGCCGGCGCTCTTCAGTGGCACCATCCGGGAGAACATCGCCTACGCCCGTCCCGACGCGAGCGAGGCAGACGTGG
>JANLXK010000495.1:0-5973 GCA_031365045.1 Gemmatimonadota bacterium
CAGCCAGTAGCCTCCTTCAGCTAGACCACCGCCGGCTCCAGGATGTCCAGCTCCCCCGCCGTCGCATCGAGCCGCACGCGCACGCCGATCGGCAGGGTCCACTGCTCGTCGATGTGGCCGATGGGGTAACCGTAGGCGACCGGGATCTTCAACGGTTCGAGATAGCGGGCAAGGATGGTGTCCACCCCCATCGCGCCGTCCTCCCCGCCCTTCTTCAGCTCGGTGAAGCGTCCGACCATCACCCCCGCGAGACCCTGCAGGGCACCGGTGAGGGTGAGATGCGAGAGCATCCGGTCGATGGAATAAGTGTCTTCACCGACGTCCTCGATGAAGAGGATGGTACCGCGAAGGTCGGGCATCCAGCGGGTGCCGATGAGGCACTGCAGCAGCGTCAGGTTCCCGCCGACGAGCGGTCCCTCGGCCACGCCGGGTACCAGCGTGGCGATCCGGTCCTTCTCGGGGATCAGCGTGTCGGCCGGTGGCGCGAGGCGCCCCAGCCGGCCGGGCGCACTGACGTTCGCCACAACGCGGTCGAGGTGCCAGCGGGAGAAGGGGCCGAGCTCGTGGCGGCACATCGGGCCGTGAAAGGTCACGAGACCGGTCTCGACGAAGAGCGGCACGGTGAGCGCCGTGATATCACTGAAGCCGATCACCACCTTGGGACGCCGGCGGACGGCGGCAAAGTCGACGCCGGGGAGGATGCGTGTCATCCCGTAGCCGCCGCGGATGCACCAGACGGCGTCGATGCGGGGATCGGCGAGGGCGGAGTTGAGGTCACCGAGCCGCTCCTCGTCGGTGCCGCTCAGGTAGCCGTAGAGGCCGCCCGCGTGCGGGGCGAGCACCGGCTCCCAGCCGAGGGCCTTGGCCAGCGCCTGGGCGCGAACGAGGTCATCCCGCTCGAGAAGAGGGCCTGCGGGGGCCACCAATGCCACCCTGGCACCGGGGGCCAGGCGGGGGGGTCGGACCAGATTCTTGGACGTCATCGGGCAATCACCATAGATTAGTGCCGTTCCTCACCCCAGGGTTCGTCTTGCGCCCATCCAATCCCACCTTGTACGCCGCCTCGCGCTCGCTCTTCGAAGAGCGGGGCGTCCTCGTGGCCGAGTGGGCCGCCCGCCTCAGCGACCGCGCGGCGGGGACCCACAATGTCCCTCCCGAACTGATGAAGCGCCACCTCAGGCTGATGGTCGACCTGGTGGCCGAGATGGCGGGACCGCTCCGGCGGGAGTCGCGCGAGCTTTGGGAAAAGGCCTGCCAGCACTATGGGCGGACCGCGGCGGCGCGAGGACTCGTGGCCGGCGAAGTGGCCGACGAATTCAGCGCCCTCCGGGAGATCCTCACCCGCGACCTCGCCGCGAGCGTCTCCGCGCTCCGCTCTCGGCAGGCGTTGGCAGTGCTGCTGCATCTCAATCGTGTCATCGACCGCGGCATCGCCGTCGCGGTGGCGGGGTATACTGACGCCCTGGTGGCAGAGCTCTACGTGCAGGACGGCGTCCCCTCCGCGGGCAACGGGCTGGAGCCTGCCGACGTCGAGAAGCAGCTGGGCGCGCTCGAGCGGGAGCTTGTGGCGGTCACCACGCCGCCGACCGGAGGAATGTAGCGAGTGCCTCAGTGACTTTCCTGCCTTATCTCGCCGTCATTCCGTACCTCGGCCCCCTCGTCCTTCTCGGGATCCTCGCCAAACGAAAGCCGGACCTCAAGGACTTCCCGCCCCGCACCGGGCGGTGCCTCAGCGTGATCATTCCCGCGCGCAACGAGGAGGAGGTGATCGAGCGCTGTGTCCGATCGATCCTGGCCTCGACGTATGATCCGCTCGAGATCCTGGTCGTCGACGACCGTTCGACCGACAGTACGGCACAGATCGTCGAACGGCTGGCGCGTGAGGATCCCCGGGTGAAGCTCATCCGCGGTGAACCGCTCCCTGATGGGTGGTACGGGAAGCCGTGGGCCTGCGTGCAGGGGTTCCGCGCCGCTACCGGCGAGCTCCTCTGCTTCACCGACGCCGACACCATCCACGCCCCGGCGCTCCTGGCCCATTCGGTCGGCGCGCTGGAAGCGACCGGTGCCGGCCTCTTCACCGTGATGCCGACGCAGCTGATGCTCACGGCGGCAGAGCGCCTGGTGCTGCCGCAGATCGCCTACATCCTCATCGCCCGCTATCACCCCGCGCGGGTCAACTCGGCCACCGCCGCGCGCGACGTCATCGCCAATGGCCAGTACATCCTGATGCCGCGCGCAGCGTATGAGCGGGTGGGGACCCACGAGCGGGTAAAGCACGAAGTGGCGGAGGACCTGGCGCTGGCGCAGGAGAGCGTGCGGGTGGGAGAGAAACTGGTGATGGCTTGGGCGCTCGACCTGATGCAGACGCGGATGTACACCGACTGGGCCCACCTCCGCGAAGGGTGGTCGAAGAATCTCTACCTCGGCGCCAAGCGTGGCCTCGCTGACCATCCTTGGCTGCAACCGTTCATTCCAGCGCTGCTCGTCCTCCCATTTCTCTTCTGGATGCTGGCGCCGGTGCTCGTCCTGCTCGCGCTCTGTGGGGTGACCACGATCTTCACCGGACCGGCGATCGCGGCGACCATCGTCTCATTTCTTTTTTGGTGCCTGTTCACCGCCGCGATGGGGATCTCGTGGATGTGGGGGCTCGCCTACCCGGTTGGGGCGGCGGCGGGGGCGTACCTGGCGCTCCGGAGCATCCTGCGCGGCGCGCGGAAGGTGGAGTGGAAGGGGAGGACGTACGGTGCTGGAGGCCCGACGAAGGGGTCGTAAGGCTCAGTATCCGCCCCCAACGCTGCCCATGCCACCGCCGGCGACGAACGCCACGAGCAACACCCCGAACGCCACTACTCCGACCAGCAGGACGAGCCCGACGTCCTTGCCCGCGGAGGGGTGAGAAGTGGCGATCTCGCGGATGTCGGCCAGGGCCACCCCGAGGTGTGCTCCCTGGCCGTAGCTGGACCCGGAGCCGACCAAGGAGTCACCGGCGACCCGCGGGGTGAAGATCGTCACGTGCCTGCCGTCGGTACGGGTGACCCGTACCGACTTGGGGTGTTCCCCATCGACGAGCTGCGCGGGGGTGACCGACTCCGTCCTCCATGTCGTGCATGCACTCAGCGAGGAGATCAAGAGGAGTGCACAGAGCATTTGACGAGGCAGTCTCAGAACAGGAATCATGCAACCTCCCCTGAAGGAACCTTGTAGCGGGCGCCTACCCGATCATCTGCTTCACCGCTGCGACCAGCTGCGCCGCTTCCCACGGCTTCCCGACCACCATCACCCCCTCATCGGTGCCGGGGGGGACCACTTCGCTCGCGTCGTAGCCGCTGGTCACAACGAAGGGGACCTTTGACCCCGTCCCCCGCACCGCCAGCACCAGCTCCCACCCACTCTGCCTCGGCATCATCACGTCGGTGATCACCAGCGCGATGGCGTCGCGCTGTTCCTGCCAGAGCTTGAACCCGTCCTGACCGTCCGCCGCCTCGATGCACTTGAAACCCGCCCGCTGCAGGACCCGCACGCCGATGCGGCGGATAGCGGGTTCGTCGTCGACGAGGAGGATGGTGGGTTGGGGTTCGGGCATCGGGAATCAAGGTACTGCCGGATCCGGAGGCCCGATAGCGACAACAGGCCGCGTCGTTCTGTACCGGTCCGCGCTCGTGGGGTGACGGAACTGAACGCCCTCGGCGCTAGCGTGGCATCCGAATCCATCTGGAGCCACGATGCGGATCGAGGGAGCGCTGGCCGAATGCCGGGCACTGTGCGACGTGCCCGCGGTGATCGCCGCGCTGGGCGGGGAACCGCGCTTCACCGAACTCTCCCCGGTCGTGTGGCTTGGCGCAGCGGCGGATCGGGCCGGGATCTCCGCTGCGGCGGAGGTCGGCCGATTCGGGCCACTACGCTGCGTGGCGCTGCTGGCCGATGACCCGCACCGCGCCGCCGAGCGGATCGCTCGCCTGGGGGCCAGGCGGGGAGAACCCGCATTCCTGGTCGCGCTCGGACGGTCCGCCGGGTCGGTCACCTTTGCCGTCGCCATCGAACCGCCGGCCCTCCTGGCGATTGACCCTTCCGCTCCCGATGGGGCCGCGCTCGCCTCATTGAGGCGACTGGGCGAACTCGCCTCGGGCGGGGCCACCTCGGTGGCGCTCCGGTTGGGCGAACGCCTGAGCGGCCGACGGGTGGACCAACACTTTTTCTCCGCGTTCCGGGAGGCACGGGATCGCCTCGCGGCCGAAGGCCCCATCGCCGCTCCGCCCGAAGAGCGGCGGGGGCTCGCGCTGCTGCAACTCACCCGAGTGCTCTTCCTCTACTTCATCCAGCAGAAAGGATGGCTCGACGGCCGGCCCGACTTCCTCGCCCGGGAGGTGGACCGTCATCTCGCGAACGGCCGCTCGCTGCCGCGCGACTTCTTCCGACCGCTCTTCTTCGGCCTGCTCAACCGCGCGGCATCCGATCGGTCGGCGGTGGTCCGCCGGTTCGGCGAAGTGCCGTTCCTGAACGGGGGTCTCTTCGAGCCTCATCCGCTCGAGCGGCGGTGGAAGTTCGACCACTCGAACCAGAGTTGGCGACAGGCGTTCGATGAATTGTTCGAGCGCTTCCACTTCACCCTCGATGAACGCGGCGACGGTGTCGCCGTCGCGCCGGACATGCTCGGCCGGGTATTCGAAGGATTGATGGCGGGTGACGAACGGAAGTCCACCGGGACCTTCTACACTCCCGCACGTTTGGTCGACTCCCTTGTGACCGCCGGTGCCGCCAGCGTCCTTGCTGAACGACTCGGCATCGAGCGCCCCGAGGCCGCGAAGTTGATCGAGATGCGGGCGCCCGGCGCGGCACAGGCGCTCGCGCATTGCAGGGTCCTCGATCCGGCGGTGGGGTCGGGTGCGTTCCTCCTCGGCACCCTCGAGCTGTTCGCGCGGCTCGAGTCGGCCCGCGACCCCGGGGCGCGACACCGTCGACGCATCCTGCGCGAACGGCTGTATGGCGTCGACTTGAACGCCGAGGCCGTCCGGCTGGCGGAGCTTCGTCTCTGGTTGGCGGCGGTCCAGGAGGATCCCGATGATCAGCGGCAGGCGGTTGAGCCGCTCCCGAATCTCGACGCGAGCCTGCGACAGGGCGACACCCTGCACGACCCTCGGTGGCTGGCGGGCCTTCGACGGGTACCCCGGACCACCGCTCGGGCGCTGGGCGAGGCCCGTCATCAGTTCGCCCACGAAAGCGGGCCAGGAAAGAAGCGGGCGTGGCGCGCACTGCGTGCTGCGGAGCAGGCGGCGGCGCGGGAGTCGCTGACCGAGGCGGGCCGGGACCTCGAACACCGGATCGAAGAGATCCTGACCGACGCCCGCACGCCCGACCTGTTCGGCGCCCCGCGCGGCCTCGACCTCCCGCTGCGTCACGCGCTGCGCACGGCGCGAGACGACCGTCGGCGGATCCGGGAGGCGCTGCGAAGGGTCACCCGAGAGGGGGCGCTCCCCTGGTTCGATGCCACGAGCTGTTTCGGGGAGGTCTTCGCCGAACGAGGTGGATTCGATCTCGTGGTGGGAAATCCGCCGTGGGTGCGCGCCGAGGAGATCCCGCAACGAACGCGCGAGATGCTGGCAGAGCGATACCGCTGGTGGCGCGGCGGGTCGGCCACCGGGTTCGGCCATCGTCCGGACCTCTCGGTGGCCTTTCTCGAGCGGAGCCTCGAGCTCACTGGGCCCGGCGGTACGGTCGCGATGTTGCTCCCTGCCAAGCTCGCGACCGCCGGGTACGGGACGGAAATGCGCGCGGCATTGGCCCAAGGCACCACGCTCGACAAGGTCGTCGACCTGGGTGATCGCGCCGCGGGTGCGTTCGCCGCAGTGACCTATCCCCTCGCCCTCGTGTTGCGAAAGCGGTCTCCCGCCGAAGGCCACCGGATCGAATTGCAGGAGGACGGTGGGAGCACCGTCGCTCAGCGTGGCTGGTCCGGGGCACCCTGGATCCTCAAGG
>JANLXK010000535.1:0-2238 GCA_031365045.1 Gemmatimonadota bacterium
CCGACGCCCTCGCCCGACGGTCGTCGGGTGGCGTACATCCGAGGAAACGGTGCGGCATCGATCCGAGTGTATGAGTTGGGCGTCGGTGCTTCGGCCTGGATGGTGAGCGGACAGGTGCCTCGCTGGTCCCCGGTCGGAGACCGGATAGCCTACACGGACGAGTTCGGCGGGCACCTCAGACTTCTCGATCCGAGCGATGGTTCGACCACCGTGCTTTCTGCGGACTCGGTGTCCTTCGCTCCGAGCCATCCGGTCTGGTCGCCGGACGGGCTCTACCTGATCGCGAGGGCCACCGATGGGCGCTGGCTGCTGGTCCGGGTCTCCGATGGTGCCCTCGTCCCGCTCCCCACGCTGAAGCGTTACCGCGAGGTCGTGTTCAAGCAGTAGTGGACTCCGATCGCCGATGCGAATTCAACAAGGCCGCGCTCCCGCGCGGCCTTGGTGTTGATGGGGCAGGGGCCGCCCCGGCGACCGGCGCGTGAACGCGCCTCTCTGAGATGCACCCCAAGGGGCTTTTCCTACCGGACTGACTCGGTTCGCAGGAAAAGCCCTTCAGGGCGCATCGCCGAGAGGCGGCTTCAGCCGCCGGGAATCGATGGCCGATCTGGAATTGCGAAGGCCGCGCAACTGCGCGGCCTTGTTGTGGATGGGGCGGGGGCCGCTCCGGCGACCGGCGCGTGAACGCGCCTCTCTGAGATGCGCCCCAAGGGGCTTTTCCTACCGGACTGACTGGGATCGCAGGGAAAGCCCTTCAGGGCGCATCGCCGAGAGGCGGCTTCAGCCGCCGGGGATCGAAGCCCGATCTAGAATTGCGAAGGCCGCGCGACTGCGCGGCGTTTCTGTTGATGGGGCAGGAGGGGCCGCCCCGGTAACCAAGCGCGGACCCTTCACGCGAACCCGATCATCCCACCGATCATCACGATGATCAGCCCGAAGACAAAGAGGAGCTTCCCCACGTAGCAGAGCAGTCCGTGATGGCTGGGGAAGCCGCTGGTGGTCAAGGGGTCCTTGGCGGCAGGGTCGAAGGTGTGCTGCATCCAGAAGCCACCGGTCGCGACGGCGAGGCCGCCGAGGATGATCAGGATCCCGACGATGCGTTCACTCATGGCGAGCCCTCGGCTGGGGTGACCCTCATCGACCGCCGCTGCAGCAACCTCCGGCCTCCCGCCACCGTCGTCAATGCCGGCGCTGCCGGAACCCGACGCCAACAAGGCCGCGCGACCGCGCGGCCTTGGGTGGGGTAGGGGAGGATCGCGCCCGTTCCCCGGCGGCCAAAGCCGCCTCTCGGCGATGCGCCCAAAAGGGCTTTACCGCGTGTCGCCGTGTGCCCGTTCATCACCCGCCCATCCCGTGATGACATCAACGGGATGCCGATAGGGCTGGGCGCGGAGATAGTGACGGATCTTCTGTTCGTCGGCGGGGCTGACTGTCTCAATATCGTATCCGTCCGCCCAGGACAATGGACAGATGGAATCCCGCTTCGCCACGCGCGACGTAACGCCCTTCATTCGACCGATCATCTTCGACAGATCGGCCAGCGGCTCGGACCTCACGAGCAGGTGGAGGTGTGTCGTAACCATACCGATCTCCAGAATGTGGGATCGATGTTCCTTGGCCAGGGTGCGGAGGGTCGCACAGAGGAACTCTGCGGTCGCTGCATCAATCAGCGACTTCCGACGGTGGGTGGTCCAGACCACGTGGTAGAAGATCCGATGGCGCATTGCACACGATATCACGACCAGAGGGTCTGATGGTAACCGAACGAACGCAGTCGTAAGCTCGAAGAACGCACGCCGGAGAAGCCCTTTAGGGCGCATCGCCGAGAGGCGCCTTCAGGCGCCGGGAATCGGGCGCAATCCCGTCTCCGTCAACGCCGCGCTGCGCGCGGCCTTCACGATTCGAATGGATCCTCCGGTCGCGCTGCCGCCATCGGCCAACGCCGCGCGGCGCCCGGCCTTCACGATCCACTTTGTTCCGACCATCGCGCCACCGTGAACAACGAGGGCTGTGCCCTCGCGCGGCAGCCGTAATCCCGCGATATGCCAGCCTTCCGACTTGCTTCGGCGTTTATTCGGTGTTACTCTGGGGAGACCCGGAACCGGAGAGACCGATGCCGAGCAGCCCGCAGACCGCGAAGGCGAAATTCGAGATGACGAGTTGGGATGAGAAGTCGATCGTGGAGTACGAGGAAGGGCGGAAGCTCACCCACGCCAAGGTGACCAAGAAGTTCACCGGCGA
>JANLXK010000549.1:0-3967 GCA_031365045.1 Gemmatimonadota bacterium
GAGCGGCAGTTCCGGCGGCTGGTGGTGGAATTCAACGGGTCGGCCTGGTCGGACGACGCGCTGGTCCGGTTGATGCAGATGAACTTCGCCCGCGGCGACCTGCCGGGCGTGGTGCGTACGGCCGAACGGCTGGCCAGCGACTATCCCCAGAGTGAAGTGATCCCCGATGCCGCGCTCTGGGCCGCACGGGCCTATTTCCGGCAGGATCAGACCGCCGACGGCTGTCGCTGGCTCGCTAACGGGCTCGCGCGCGCGGACACGCTGAACGTGGAGCTCCGGAATGGACTCAATTTCCTGAACGGCCGATGTGGGCCGGTGGGCCAGGGGGCCAGTGGGCAAACGGCTGGTGACACGACGCATCCGGTCGCGCCGACGCCGGGGCCGGAGGCCGCGCCAGTTGTGACACCCCCCAGCGCCCCAGCGCCCCCGCGCCTCAGCGTCTGGTCCGTGCAGGTCGCCGCGTCCGCCAACCAGAACAACGCCGACGACCTCGTGAACCGGCTCGCCCGCGACGGATTCACCGGCGGCTACGTGATCCACGACGGGAACACCTTCAAGGTGCGGGTCGGCAAGCTGGCCCAGCGCGCCGACGCCGACGCCCTCCTCGCGCGCATCCGCGCCAAGCACCCCCAGGCCTTCGTGGTCGAGGACCGCCCGTGAGCGGGAAGGCCTCGGCGGACTCTCCGCTGATGGTGCAGTACCGGGAGATCAAGGCGCGGCACGCGCACGCGATCCTCTTTTTCCGGATGGGCGACTTCTACGAGATGTTCTTCGACGACGCGGAACTTGCCGCCCGCATCCTCGGCATCACCCTCACCTCCCGCGGCGACGGCGTTCCTCTCGCCGGCGTCCCGGTCAAAGCGGCGGCCGACTATCTCCGCCAGCTCATCGCCGCCGGCCACCGTGTGGCCATCTGCGAACAGGTCGAAGACCCGAAGCTCGCCAAGGGGATCGTCAAGCGCGAAGTGATCGAGACGCTGACCCCCGGGGCGGTGCTCGATGACAATTTCCTGGCGGGGGCGCGGAACAATTTTCTTGTGGCGCTGTGGCGCTCGGGCGCTGGGGCGCTGAACAGCGAGAAGTCCGGGATCGCGGCAATAGACCTTTCGACCGGTGAGTTCTATCTCGAGACGGTCCCCGCGGACCGCGCCATTGAAGCTGTCACCAGACTTGGCCCCGCGGAGGTGGTGTTCCCGGGTGATACGCCGATCGCGCTTGAGGATGGCGTCCTCAAGACCCCGCGCGAGCGGTGGGAGTTCGATCCCGCTCTCGCCGAGGAGGAGCTCGCGCGCCGGTTCCAGCTGAAGTCACTCGACGGCCTCGGACTCGGCCCCGACGATGCACCCGCCGTCGGTGCCGCCGGTGCGCTGCTGCGCTATCTGGCCGAACTGCAGCCGAGTGGCCTTCCGCACCTGATGCGCCCGGTGGCGCGTCGGAGCGAAGGGACCTGCTGGCTCGACGAGATGACCACCCGCAATCTCGAGCTGGTCGAGCCCCTCCGTGCCGGCACCAAGGATGCGACCCTCCTCGAGACCCTCGACAGCACCGTCACGCCGATGGGGGCGCGACTCCTCCGACAGTGGGTGCTGACCCCCCTCGCCGATCCCGCCGCTATCGACCTGCGGCTCGATGCCGTGACGGTGGCGTTCGAGGATGGGCGCGGGCGCGTGCGGGTCCGGGAAGCGCTGGAAGGGGTGCGCGACCTGGAGCGTCTGGCCGGGCGCGCCGCTGCCGGTCGCGCCACGCCTCGTGAACTCGGCGCCCTCCGCGATTCGCTCCAGCGCCTTCCCGACGTGCTGAGCGGCCTCACCGGGCTCGCCCACCGTGATCGGAGCACCGCGCTGGCGCAGGTCGAAGAACAGCTCGACCTCCTCGCCGATGTGGCCAAGACCTTGGGCGAAGGGCTTTCTGACCGCCCCCCGGCCACCCTCATCGACGGCGGCACCATCCGCGCCGGCTACGATGCCGAGCTCGACGAGCTCCGCGACCTGCGCGATGGTGGCAAGAACACTCTCGCCAGCATCCAGGAGCGGGAACGGCAGCGTACCGGGATCGCGTCACTCAAGATCGGCTACAACAAGGTCTTCGGTTATTTCCTCGAGATCACCCGCGCCCACGCCGACAAGGTCCCCGCCGACTACGAACGGCGGCAGACCCTGACCGGCGCCGAGCGCTACGTCACCGCCGAGCTCAAGAGCTACGAAGCGAAGATCCTCGGCGCCGAGGAGAAGATCGGCCAGAAGGAGGCCGAGCTCTTCGGGGCGCTGCGCGACACCGCGGGGCGCGCGGCCGGCCGACTGCAGAAGACCGCCCGCGCCCTCGCTCGGCTCGACGTCTGGACCGCGCTGGCCGACGTGGCGGAGCGGAACCGGTATGTCCGGCCCAAGGTGACCGACGGCTACGACCTGGTGCTCACGGGGTGCCGCCATGCGGTGCTCGAGCGCCGGATGGCGCGTGAGACCTTCATCCCGAACGACGTGAAGTTCGAGCGCGCCGCGCGGGTGCTCCTGGTGACGGGACCCAACATGGCGGGCAAGAGCACCATCCTCCGCCAGATCGGGATCGCGGTGCTGATGGCCCAGCTGGGCAGCTACGTCCCCTGCTCGGCCGCGGAGATCGGGGTGGTGGACCGACTTTTCACTCGCGTGGGCGCAAGCGACAACCTGGCCCGCGGCCAGTCGACCTTCATGGTCGAGATGTCGGAGACCAGCGCCATCCTCCACAACGCCACGGCCAAGAGCCTGGTGCTGCTGGACGAGATCGGCCGCGGCACCTCGACGTACGACGGCGTGGCGATCGCGTGGGCGGTGAGCGAGCACCTGCACGACCGGGTGGGGTGCAAGACGATGTTCGCCACCCACTATCACGAGCTGATGCAGCTCCCCGAGACCCTGCAGCACGCGCGGAACTACAACGTCGCGGTGCGCGAGTCGGGCGGGAAGGTGATCTTCCTCCATCGCCTGGAGGCGGGCGGTACCGACCAGAGCTACGGCGTGCACGTGGCGGAGCTGGCGGGATTGCCGGCCAATGTGGTGGCGCGGGCGAAGGAGCTCCTCGTCACGCTTGAGGGGGAACATCGTGTCGCGCCCGGCGCCGCGCCGGTGAAGGATCCTTCCCAGGCCGACCTCTTTGGTGGGACGCGGGATGCGGGTCGCGGGTCGCGGCCGGAAGAGCGTGACGCCATGCGAGACGACCTGCGGGCAATGGATCTTGACGCCCTCACGCCGCTCGAAGCACTTAATCGCCTCGCCGAGTTGAAGCGCAAGGCCGGAGCGGACGAATGAACTCTCGACTCTTGGCTCTCGGTTCTATGCTCTGGGCGCTCGCCTGCAAGGCCCCCGACGCCTCGCTCGTCCAGCTCCCCGACCGGAACGCGCCGCAGGGGTCGCGGAAGGATGAGCCGCCGGTGGCGATCAATCCCGACGTGCCGATCGAGTATCCTCCCGCGCTCTACCAGCAGGGGATCGAGGGGCGGGTGCTCCTCAAGCTCTTCGCCGACTCCACCGGGGAGCTCGACCCCGACTCGACCAAGGTGGCCGAGTCGTCGGGGTATCCGGCCCTCGATTCGGCGGCGGTCACCGCCGCGCCGCGTCTCCATTTCGCGCCGGGCCGCCACAACGGCACCCCGGTCGCGATGAGCTTCACCCAACCCATAGAGTTCCGGCATCCGCAGAGCGCCGGGGTGACCCCGTGATGAAACCACAGCACCTGACCCCCTACGAGAACGTCCTCGACACCATCGGCTGGACCCCGCTGATCCGCCTGGGGCGGGTGGGCCGAGGGATCCGCACGCCGGTGTATGGCAAGGCCGAGTATGTGAATCCGGGGGCGTCGGTGAAGGACCGGATCGGGCTGGCGATCATCGAGGACGCGGAGAAGCGCGGAGAGCTGAAGCCGGGCGGCGTCATCGTCGAGGGGACCAGCGGCAACACCGGTGTGGGGCTCGCCATCGCCGCGGCGCTCAAGG
>JANLXK010000046.1:0-1811 GCA_031365045.1 Gemmatimonadota bacterium
GGCTACCTCCCGCGCGCATCTGCCATCCCTATCCGCTCGTGCGCCTCGGCGTTGCTACCCAAGGTGGGAGCCGGATGCGGTAGTGCCGCTCGTCCGGATCTGTGCGGGGGGCGCCGGGCGACCGGCGTCCCTACCGCGACAAGACTGGGGGGGACTCCAGGGGACTCGGAGGGGCAACGGATTCGGCGGAGAATCGAGCCCTGGCAACGGAAGTCGCGCGCCATCGCTCTTTTCTGGTAAACCTGGACGCGGGTTCGATTCCCGCCGCCTCCGCGATTCGCGTGGGACTCCATGAATTGAGGGCTCGGACCGGAAAACAATCGGTGGCGCATTACAAGCGCTCATTCTACTGAAGGCCCGTCCCCACCAAAACAAACGGCCCGGGCCGGTGCCTTCGCAACGGTCCGGGCCGAAAATCGATCGGATCGTTCGGTCGAGTCTTACGGGAGTAGCACCGTCACTTCGTATTCCCACTGCCCCGTGCCCACGGTGGTGTCGAGGAAGGTCAGCGTATCTCCATTGACGGTTCCGATCGAGACGAACGCACCGCCGGAATTCAACGGACGTCGCCAGATCCTGTACGACGTGGGAGTTCCTGATCCATCGTCCATCATCGGAGGCAGCCAGCTCAGTCGCACTCGGTCGGGGTGCACGACACCGCGCGCGTCGAAGTCCTTGTCGACGCGGTGATGGTGCTGGCGGAGCGCCTTCTTGTCGTTGATCTCTCGGGCCAGGCACTTCGCGTCCTTGCAGGTGTCTTTGTCACGCGTCGAGCTGGCGAGGATCGCGTCCGAGGTGGCAAGCGACGCTCCGACGGTCGTGAGCGTGTGGACGTGGCTGTCGTGGTCGCAGGTCGAGTCGATTGGCTGATCCAGGCAGACCCGCTGCCGGCAGATGTTGAGTGCCAAGGCCATCAGCTCGTTCTCTCCCTTGTCGCACTCTTTGCCTTCCGCTCCGCCGTCGCCGTGCGGGCTGTGATGCCCGTCGCCGTCGAGGATGGTGCAGATGTCGGCGATGTGGGAGATACCCTGGAACGTTTCGGTCAGGTTGCCGACGCACGCGGCGTCCGCATCGGTCAGCGTGTCGCCGTGATACGGAAGCTGGTTGTGCTCCCACTTCTCGCAGAGGTTTTGGTAGTAGCCGGACGATTTCGGATCCGGCGTCGCATGGCAGTTCGTCCCCGCGCAGATGCCGCTCTGGCAGTTGTCGTTGAAAGTCGCTGCGTTGCCGTCATTGCACGTCGTGCCGTCCGGCTTCGCGGGGTTGGAGCACGCGCCCGTGCCCGGGTTGCAGATGCCGGCGACGTGGCACTGGTCGCTCGCCGAGCATGTGACCGGGTTGGCGCCGACGCAGGCGCCGCCATGACAGGTGTCGCTTTGCGTGCAGCGGTTGCCGTCGTTACACGCTGTGTTGTCTGCGGCATTCGGGTTCGAGCAAGTGCCGTTGGCCGGGTTGCAAGTTCCGGCGACGTGGCACTGGTCGCTCGCGGCGCATGTGACCGGGTTGGCGCCGACGCAGGCGCCCGCCTGGCAGGTGTCGCTTCGCGTGCACGCGTTGCCGTCGTTGCAGGACGTGTTGTCCACGGCATTCGGGTTCGAGCAAGTGCCGCTGGCCGGGTTACAGGTGCCGGCCACGTGGCACTGGTCGCTCGCGGTGCATGTGACCGGGTTCGCCCCGACGCAGACGCCGGCCTGTCACGTGTCGCTTTGCGTGCACGCGTTGCCGTCGTTGCAGGACGTGTTGTCCACGGCATTCGGGTTCGAGCAAGTGCCGTTGGCCGGGTTGCACGTTCCGGCGACGTGGCACTGGTC
>JANLXK010000052.1:0-1193 GCA_031365045.1 Gemmatimonadota bacterium
CGGAGGACTTGGACACGTTGAGCGCCGTGATCAGCGCGCCCCGCGCCGAACGCAGGCTGATGCCCTGGCTCATCTGCATGATCCTCGGATAGGCTATACCCAGGATGATGCCGATCAGCACGATGGTGGTGAGCAGCTCGAACAGGGTAAAGCCGGACCGGTCTCGCGACATGGTCGCACTCCTCAACTGGAACGATGTTGTTCGGATCGGAGTCGTACCAAGCAAACTCGATGCCCCGTCCAAATGTATTACAGGGCAATGACTTACGCGATAGCACTCGGCCAGGATCGTGCATCGAACTGCGCTGTGAGTGCAAATATCTGCAGCTACTCCTCGCCCAGTCCGTGGCGCTGCAGCTTGTAGAACAGCGTCCGGAGGCTCACCCCCAGCGCCCGCGCCGCCGCGCGCCGGTTGCCGCTGGCGCGCTGCAGCGCCTGCTCGATCACCACCCGCTCGAGCGCCTCGACCTGGGGCTTGAGCCGAGCGGCGGCACCGGCACTGGTCCCAGGCTGGCGCGGATCGCCGAGCGGGAAATCGCCGACATCGAGGCCACCGGTGGCGGAGAGCACCGCCGCGCGCTCGATGGCGTTCCGGAGTTCCCGCACGTTGCCGGGCCAATGCCACTCGGAAAGCCGGGTCATCGCGGCGGGGGTGATCCGGAGCGACCGTCCCTGCCGCGCCCCCGCCTGCGTGATGAAATGGGTGGCGAGCGCCGCGATATCCTCGGGACGCTCGCGGAGCGGCGGCAGGTGCAGCCGCACCACGTTGAGCCGATAGAAGAGGTCTTCGCGGAAGCGGCCGTCGCGGATCCGTTCTTCCAGCGGCTGCGCCGTCGCGGCGATGAGGCGGACGTCCACCGGCCGCTCCTCCGAATCTCCCACCCGCCGCACCGCCCCCTCCTCCAGCGCCCGCAGCAGCTTGGCCTGCAGCGCCACGGACAGCTCCGCGATCTCATCGAGCAGGAGCGTCCCCCGGTTGGCCTCCTCGAAGAGACCGCGCCGATCTTCGGTGGCCCCGGTGAACGCGCCGCGCCGGTGCCCGAAAAGCTCCGACTCGAGCAGCGCCTCCGGGATCGCCGCACAGTTGACCGCCACGAATCGCTCCGCGGCCCGCGGCCCCTGCCGATGGAGGAAGCGGGCCACCACCTCCTTGCCGGTCCCGCTCTCGCCGGTGAGCAGCACGGTGGTGGCGT
>JANLXK010000056.1:0-1266 GCA_031365045.1 Gemmatimonadota bacterium
TTTCCACCGGCGCCCACATCAACGCGGTGGGCGCCTGTTTCGCGGCGGCCCGCGAGCTCGACACCTCTGCTGTCGTTCGATCCCGCCTCTACGTGGACCGGCGCGAGTCGGCGCTCGCGGAGGCCGGTGACTTCCTCATCCCCAGGTCCGAAGGCGCCATCGGCGACGATCACATCGTCGGGGAGATCGGCGAGATCCTCGCGGGGCGCGTTTCGGCGCGTCGCTCGGCCCAAGAAATCACACTCTTCAAGTCGCTGGGCATCGCGATCGAGGACCTGGCCGCCGCGCATCACATTCACGCGCGTGCCCGCTCCCTCGGCAAGGGAATCGCGGTCGATTTCGGAGGGCGTCGCATTGCGTACGATTGAGGCGCCGGCCCTCGAGGAGATCCGCGCGGCCCGTGCGCGGATCGCCGGGTCCGCCCTGCGCACGCCACTCGTTCGCCTGAACCTCGACGACACCCCGGCCGAGATCTGGCTCAAGCTCGAAAACCTCCAACCGATCGGTTCGTTCAAGCTGCGCGGAGCCGGAAACGCCATGGGGCTGCTGCCGCTCGCCGCTTTGGCGCGGGGTGTGTACACGGCGAGCGCCGGGAACATGGCCCAGGGAGTCGCCTGGAATGCGCGGAGGCTCGGCGTTCCGTGCACGGTGGTCGTCCCCGAGCACGCGCCGCAGACGAAAGTTGCCGCGATCGAACGGTTGGGCGGCACGATCGTTCGTATTCCATTCGACGCCTGGTGGAAGGTGATCGTCGAACACCACCACCCCGGCATCGAAGGGATGTTCATCCATCCCGTGAGCGATCCGGCCGTCATCGCGGGAAACGGCACCATCGGCCTCGAGATCCTGGAGGATCTCCCCGACGTCGAGACGGTGCTCGTCCCCTACGGCGGAGGGGGCCTTTCGTGCGGCATCGCGTCGGCGATCCGCGCGCTCAAGGCCGGCGTCAAGGTCGTCGGCTGCGAAGTCGAAACCGCGACGCCGCTCACCGCGTCACTTGCCGCGGGAAGACCGCGACAGGTCGATTACACCGCGAGTTTCGTGGACGGCATCGGCGCGAAGGGCGTGCTCGACGAGATGTGGCCGCTCGCCTCGCGCCTGCTCGACGGTGCGTGCGTCGTCTCGCTGGCCGAAGTCGCGGCGGCGGTCAAGCTTCTCGTCGAGAGGAACCGAGTCGTCGCCGAAGGCGCGGGCGCGGTTCCCGTCGCGGCGGCGCTCGCCGGAAAGGGGGGCGCCGGGAAAGTCGTCTGCGTCGTGTCGGGCGGC
>JANLXK010000064.1:0-1816 GCA_031365045.1 Gemmatimonadota bacterium
GCAGGGTCTGCACGTAGCCGCGCATCGCGTGGAGCGAGTGCACCAGGGCGGAGTAGGCGTCGGCCTTCCGCTCCCACCACCGCTCGGAAGTGAACTGCGCGGCGGCGGCACGGAGGGTGAGCCGAGCGGCGAGCACGGCAGAGAGGGCGCTCGCGGCGACAGTGCCGACGACGATGAGGATGAGGACCAGGGGATCGAGCTGCATCAGCGTTTGTGACTTCCGTCGCAGAAAGGCTTGTTGAGGCTGTGGCCGCACCCGCAGAGCTTCACCTGGCCGGGGATCTTGGTCGGCGGCGGCTCGAGGATGGTCCCCTCGTTGTCCCGCACGATGATCGGGCCCTCGATGACGTAGGGTCCGGCGGGCTTCCAGGTGACGGTGGTGGGGACGAGGATGTCTGACATGCTGCAAGATAATCGCGGAGAAGGCGGGGAAGGCTAAAAGTGGGCCCAATGCGAGAAAGCGCGAACGCCGCCTGGAGCACCTTCACGCCTTCTCGCTTTCGCGCCCGCGTTTAGCCTTCCGCGCCTTCCACGCTTGTCGTCCTGATCACGCCGATGCGGCGGCGCGCGCCTCGTGCTCCTCGAACTCCCGCGCCCCCATCCGCACCGCCTGGCCGATCCCGAGGGTCCGGACCGCGGTCTCCGTCATCCGATGCCCCAGGTAATACCCGGAGCGCTCGGGGAGGACCTTGCCACCGACCTGACGCGCGTTGGGGCTCATCCCGCCCGAGAGATAGCGGAGCCGGAGGCCGAGGGCGGCCTGATCGAGCTCGGGCTCGATGGCGCGGCGAAGGAAGGCCTCGAGCTCGCGCATCCGCCGGTACTGGCCGCGGGCATAGCCGAAGTAATGCGCCGCCTCGAACCCCGGCGCGACCGCCTGGGCAGCGTGGACCGCGAGCCCCTCGTTGACGAGATGCTCGCGCAGCGAGGCGCGACTGCCGGTCATCCAGTAGTCGTACTCGCCGCCGAATGACTCGATGAGTCCCTTGAGCTCGCTCCGGCTCGTGGGGGAGGTATAGCGCACCACGTGCGCCGCCTCGTGCCCGACCCAGAGCGGGAGCATCTCGGGAGCGAGGCCGAGTCCGTAGGTGGACGGGTTGGCCCGGCCGGTGAAGTGCTCGAGGCAGACGAAGATCGCGCCGCGGCCGCGCAGGACGAGCTCACCGGCGTTGGCGGCGCCGAGTCCTACCATCAGATAGCAGTCAGTGGCGCGATCGGCCTGGAGCAGGTCGTCGGCGCGCGCGAGCGCCTCGCGCACCATCCCGGGGACGTCCATCGACGCGAGCAGCACCTTGAGGTCGGTGCGGTCGGCCGACACCGCGTGGTGGATCACCTCGGTGGCGGCGGGGCTGTCGAGGTCGAGAACGTAGTTGTGCCAGTAGGAGGCGAGGACGCCACGATGCCGCTCGAGATAGTCTCGGTAGGCGGCTTCGGGATCGGGAGCGGCGAGGAGGTCGAAGAATTCCGCGGTGAGATCGATGAGCACGCGCACTAAATAGGGAAGTGTGCCGCGCCGCACAAGAGCGCTTGACATGTGGATTTCGTCGCGCCGGGACGACGCGAGGGAGTGAGAAGTGAGAAGTGAGGAGTGAGAAGTGGGGCTGAGACGTGTGGAGAACCTCGCCTCCTCATTTGTCCACAACGCGGAGCACCACCTCACTTCTCACTCCTCACACCTCACGGTATTTCTGCATATCCTTCTCCTGCCTATGAATCCGTCACCTGTCCACACCCCGAATTCATCCACAATCGACCACGACCCGGCCCGCTGGCGGGCGCTGGTACTGTTATCCACAGCGGTCTCGCTGGGGATGTC
>JANLXK010000075.1:0-4884 GCA_031365045.1 Gemmatimonadota bacterium
CCGCCGGGGCCAGCATCATCCCGCCGGCCATCGGATCCATCGGGTTCACGGCCGGGATCTGGCTGCTCACCAGGTAGGCGATCCCCATCAGGAACATGATCGCGAGGCCGATCCAGTACGCGCTGAAGTTGCCGGCCACGAGACCCGACAGGATGTTGAGCGACGGGCCCCCCTCCCGCGAGCTGGTGACGACCTCACGGACGTGCCGGCTCTCGGTGCTGGTAAAGACCTTCACCAGCTCCGGGATGACCGCGCCGGCGAGGGTACCGCAGGTGATGATGGTCGAGAGCTTCCACCAGAGGGTCGGGTCGCCGCCCAGATCCGGGATGAGCTGCGAGCTGACGATGTACGTGATCGCGACCGAGATGACCGAGGTGAGCCATACCAGCCGGGTGAGGGGCGCCTCGTAGTTCATCTTGTCCACGTGCTGATACTGCGCCTTGCTCCACGCCTCGTTGATGAAGTACGAGGCGCCCGACGCGATGACCATCGCGATGCGCATGACGAAGATCCAGACCAGCAGCTGCACCTGGACGGTCGGCTCGCGCACGGCCAGCAGGATGAAGCTGATGAGCGCGACCCCCGTCACGCCGTAGGTCTCGAACCCGTCGGCCGAGGGGCCGACCGAGTCGCCGGCGTTGTCGCCCACGCAGTCGGCGATGACGCCGGGGTTGCGGGCATCGTCTTCCTTGATGTTGAACACGATCTTCATCAGGTCGGCGCCGATGTCGGCGATCTTGGTGAAGATGCCGCCCGCGATCCGGAGGGCCGCGGCGCCCAGCGACTCACCGATGGCGAAGCCGATGAAGCAGGGGCCGGCGTACTCCCCCGGGATGAAGAGCAGGATGCCGAGCATCAGCAGCAGCTCGACGCTGATGAGCAGCATCCCGATGCTCATCCCCGCCTTGAGGGGGATGTCGTAGCAGGGGTACGGCTTGCCGCGGAGCGCGGCGAAGGCGGTGCGCGAGTTGGCGAAGGTGTTGACCCGGATGCCGAACCAGGCCACCCCGTAGCTCCCCGCCATGCCGACCAGGCTGAACCCGAGGATGATCGCCACCCGCCCGGCGGGCATCCCCTGCAGGCCATAGAAGTAGAACGCGATGATCGCCGCGATGAAGAGCCAGAGCTTGATCAGGAACCGGCCCTGGGTCTCGAGGTAGGTGCGGCAGGTGGCGTAGATGAGCTCCGACACCTCCAGCATCGACTTGTGGACCGGGAGGTTCTTGAGATTGGTGTAGATCCAGAGCCCGAACATCAGCCCCAGGGCGCAGACCACCAGGCCACCCATCAGGAGGGTGCGGCCGCTGGTGCCGCCGAAGAAGGTCACGAGGTCGAGCGAGGGAAGCTGAAGATTCGCCTCACCGCCGGCGTGAGGCTCCTGGGCGTGGAGGAGGGCCGGCAGGAACGCCGGGGCGAGGGCGACGAGCGCGCTGGTGAGCGCGCGCCGAGCAGACGCGAACGGTGCCATGAGGTCCATCAGGGTATGGGGAGACTCGGAACGATCAGTATGCGCCACGGACCACGTGCGCGGCATCGGCCCGCGCGTGCACGGTGGTCAGGAACCGCTTGGCGAGCTTGTCGAGCTCGCTTTCCCCGGGCTGGTCGGTCTCGACCGTGACCCGGGTGTAGTGCCCGCCTTCGGCCTCGACGATCACCGCCAGCTTGCCCACCGTGCCGGTGAAGCGGCGGCGGCGGGCCGCCTCCTCCACCGGAGTGAGCCGGGCCCCGAAGAAGGCGGTCGCCGCCTGCAGCACGGCGTCGGGGGCGACCGACGTACGATGGAAATACTGCACGTCACTCTCCTTCGTAGTACTCGATGCCGAGGTGCGTGATCGGGTCCTCGCCCATCATCCAGCGCAGGGTGTTCTTGAGCTTGGTCTGCTGGATGAAGAGGTCGTGCTCGGGGTAGAGCCCCGGGGCCGTCTGCGGGCTCTTGAAGTAGAACGAGAGCCACTCCTGGATCCCCTTCATCCCGGCGCGCTGGGCCAGGTCGAAGAAGAGCACCAGGTCGAGGCAGAGCGGCGCGGCCAGGATCGAGTCGCGGCACAGGAAGTCGACCTTGATCTGCATCGGGTAGCCCAGCCACCCGAAGATGTCGATGTTGTCCCACCCTTCCTTGTTGTCCCCCCGCGGCGGGTAATAGTTGATCCGCACCTTGTGGTACATCTTGCCGTAGAGCTCGGCGTACTTGTCCGGCTGGAGGATGTGCTCGAGCACGCCGAGCTTGGATTCCTCCTTGGTCTTGAAGCTTTCCGGGTCGTCGAGCACCTCACCGTCCCGGTTGCCCAGGATGTTGGTGGAGTACCACCCGGCCACGCCGAGCATCCGCGCCTTGAACATCGGGGCGAGGACGGTCTTGAGCATCGTCTGGCCGGTCTTGAAGTCCTTGCCGCCGATCGCCACGCCCTTGTCGACAGCGAGCTTTTCGAGCGCCGGGGTGTCGGCCGCGAGGTTCGGCGCACCATTGATGAACGGGATCCCTTCCATCAGGGCGGCGTAAGCATAGAGCATCGAGGGGGCGATCGAGACGTCGTTGGCCACCATCGCCTTCTCGAAGGCCTCGAGGGTCTGGTGCGCCGGGCCCGCCTGGATGAACACCTCGGTGGAGGCGCACCAGATCATGACCAGGCGCGCACAGCCGTGCTTCGCCTTGAAGTCACGGATGTCCTTCCGGAGCGCCTCCGCCAGATCCTTTTTGGTGGCGGCCTTCTTGACGTTCTTCCCCTCGAGCCGCTTGACGTAGAACTGGTCGAACACGGCCGGCATCGGGGTGATGCTCTTCAGGTAGTCGGCGATCGGCTCGACGTGCTCGTGCTTGTCAAGCACGCCGCAATGCAGGGCCGACTGGTAGGCATTATCCAGCATCGGGTCCCAGGCGCCGAAGACGAGGTCCTTGAGCTCGGTGAGCGGCACGAACTCCTTGATCAGGGGCGTCCGGTTCTCGGTGCGCTTGCCGAGGCGGATCGTCGCCATCTGGGTGAGGGCGCCGATCGGGCGGCCCATCCCGCGCCGCGAGAGTTCCACGCCCGCGATGAACGTGGTGGCCACCGCGCCGAGTCCAACGCTGAGCACCCCGAGCTTTCCAGTAGCGGGCTGTACCGCCCGCGCCGCAGTCTTTTGACCCACGATCGCCATCCTTGGTTATGGTCCGCCGGGACGCGGTGTGCGCCCCCTCGACGGTCAGGGCGCCTTCGCGCCCTCGGTCTGCCGGTACACCCACACGAAACGCTGCACCACGGTGATCAGTGAGAGCAGCGTCAAAATGAGCACGATCGACGAGAGCACGATCCCGCGATTCCACCCGCCCATCACCAACGACGGAAGGCCGAGCCCGAGGATCCGCTCGGTGCGCTGGGCGATCCCGACCTTGCCGTCGAGCCCCAGCCCCTCCGCCCGCGCCCGCGCATACGACACCAGGAGCGAGGCCAGCACCGCGACCATGCACAGCACGACCACGCCCTGCCGCCAGGCGAGCTCCCCAGGGTAGAGCAGGAAGAACGACCCGATCCCGATGTAGGTCAGTCCGTCGCCCACCCGGTCCAGAGTGGAGTCATAGAAGGCCCCGAACTTGGTCTCCATCCCGCCGCCCCGCGCCACCTGCCCGTCGACCAGGTCGGTCCAGCCGCTGATCAGGAGGAAGAAGCCCCCCCAGCGGACGTGCCCCAGCCCGTAGCAGACCGCGCTCACGAGGATGAGGAGAAGGCCGACAGTGGTGATGGTGTTGGGACGGATGCCCGCACGGATGCACGCGTTCGAGATCGGACGCGTCAATGCCAACCAACCGGTTTCGAGCCACTTGGGGACCAGCTTCACTCGTTCGCGACCTCGGTCGAATGGAGGGCGGGGCCCCGCGGGGAGAGGCCACCAAGAGCCGCCAAATGTACCAAGGTGAAGCACTTAGAGGTAGGTAGGAAGGGAGGAAGGTAGGAGGGTAGGAAGGGAGGAGGGTAGGAAGGTAGGAAGTGTCGAGCGCGACGGTCCGCTTCCTACCTTCCTCCCTTCCTCTCTTCCTCCCTCCGGCGCTATTCCGGATAGATCAGGAACGCCTTTCGCCGCGCCAGGAACGCCTTCCGTGCCTCCCCCCACCCCGCCACGATCGCCTCCGGTCGCTCCCCCGCCACGATCGCGGTCCGGAGCTGGTCGGTCCCAGCCAGCCGGTCGAACCCCCGCACCAGGAATCCGATCCGATCCGGATGCACGGCCTGGATCGCGGCCAGGAGATACACCGCCGTCACGGTCGGGTCGTACGTCCGCCGATCGGTGACGTGGAGCCGGATGCCGACCAGCAGCGTGTCCGCGTACTTTCCATCTCCGGGCCGACTCGGCGTGAACGTGACGTTGGTGAACGCGACCCCCTTGAGCTTCGCCGCGCGGACCCGGTGCAGCACGGCCGCGGTATCGAGCCAGGGGGCACCGATCTGCTCGAACGCCGCCTCGCTCCCTCGCCCCACGGAGAGCGCGGTCCCTTCGAAGAGACAGATCCCCGGATAGTGGAACAGCGCCTCGAGCGTCCTGAGGTTCGGGCTCGGCGCCACGAAGGGCAACCCCGTCTGGTCGAACGCCTCGCGCCGGGTCCAACGCCCTACAGGCACCACGTGCAGGTCGGTAGCGAGCCCCAGGTCGCTTCGCGCGAGGCGCGCGAGCTCCCCCAACGTCATCCCGTGACGCATCGGGATGGCCAGGAGCCCGACGTCGGTCCGGAACATCGTGTCGAGGACGTTCCCCTCGACCGCCCCTCCGATCGGATTGGGACGGTCGAGCACGACCACCCGCCGCCCGGCCAGCTGGGCCGCGCGCATCACATCGACGGTCGTGGCGAGATACGTGTAGTAGCGCGCCCCGGCGTCCTGCAGGTCGACGAGGAGGACGTCGAGGGAGCGCACC
>JANLXK010000121.1:0-1073 GCA_031365045.1 Gemmatimonadota bacterium
GCCGGCCTCCCCCGAGTCGTGGAGCGGCAGGATATGCGGATGCTGGAGCCTGGCGGCGACCTGGATCTCGCGGAAGAAGCGGGCAGGGCCGAGGGTGGCCGCGAGCTCGGGGCGGAGCACCTTGAGCGCCACTTGACGCTCGTGCTTCAGGTCCTGCGCCAGATAGACCGTGGCCATCCCCCCCTGGCCGATCTCGCGCTCCACGCGATACCGGTCGGCCACCGCGGCGGCGATGCGCTGGAGGGCGTCGGTCATGCCGCTGGGATCCGTGCGGCCGCGGCGGCCCGGACGCGGGGGTCCAGGTCGGCCACTCCCGCCAGGCGCTCACGCAAGTGCGCGGTCCTCACGAGCGAGCGATCGACAAGGGCTCGGCAGAACTCCAGGTCCTTGGGGCGACCGGCGATCGCCTTCGATACCCACAGATCGTGGGGTTCCAGGCACCAGGCGACGACCCCGTTTGTGCTCGGCGATTCGAAACGGACCAGGCGCTCGCGCCACCCCTTCGGCAGCACCGCCGTCGTCTCCACCACCCCCTGCGCGTAGTACCCGAACGTCGCGTGGAACATCGAGGCCTCTCCAATGGAACCGTCGATCAGATCCGCCATCCGGCCATCGGGGTCGTCGCGAAGCGCGGCGACATCGACTTCGACGGAGCGCGAGGCCTCGGGGGGCAGCTCCCCGGCGACGCTGGCGTGCAGCGCCTGGCTGCCGATCACCAGCACCTCCGACACGCCGAGTACCGCCCCGGCCGCGCGAATGGCATGTTCGAATTCCTTCCGCTTCATTCGGCCCGCCGCTCGTCGGCCGCGAACGCACGGTACACGTCGGCGCGCTCGCTGGCGGACAGCACGCCCGCGAACGGGGTCACGTGGCGCAGCTCCCGCGCCCACGGATCGGGGTCGGTCAGGAGCGGCAGCAGCGCCTCCACCGGCCGATCGAGGAGCACGGCCCATTCGCGGAGCGGCTGCGACGCACCACTGGCCCCGGTGCTCATCCGTTCGAGGCACTCCCGGGCCTGGGCCAGGACGCGAACAGGGTCCGCACGCAGATGACCGGCGATCATCCCGTGGAGG
>JANLXK010000125.1:0-1532 GCA_031365045.1 Gemmatimonadota bacterium
GGTCATTGCAACTCCTCTCTGACCTTGAACATCGTGGCGACCCAGGTGAGTCCGTGGTCGGACTCGATCCCGAGCGCCCGGCGAAGGTTGCGCCGGTGGAAATGGATGGTGTGCGGACTGACCTTGAGCTGGGCCGCGATCTGGTCGGTCTCGGCGCCGCTCCCGATCAGCCGGAGGATCATCAGCTGGCGCGGCGTGAGCTGGGAGACCCCCGGTTGTGCCGGTCCGGCCTTGGGCGAATGGGGCCCCGGTGGGACCCGGGGAGACATGTACTGCTTCCCGGCCATCGCCGTGCGGAGCGCGAGCTCGAGTTCATCGAGCCCCGAGTCCTTCGGCAAAAACCCGAGGGCGCCGAGGGCGAGGGCGGTGCGGCCGACGAGGTAGTCGGCGCTCCCGGTGAGCATCACGATCGGGAGCCGGGGCCACTCGGCGTGAAGTTCGGGAAGGAGGTCCATCCCGTTCCGGCCCGGGAGGGAGATGTCGAGGACCATCGCGTCGGGGTTCAACTCACGGACTGCGTCCAGTACCAGCGACCCGTCGCGGATGGGGCCGAGGATGTCGAAGTGCGGCGCCAGAAGGGTCTTGAGCCCTTCTCCCACGACCTCATGATCGTCGACGACCAGGACGCGCTTCTTGCTATCCATTACGCCCCCGGAGAGGAAGGTTGACGGTCACCGTGGTCCCGGCGCCTGGGCGCGAGGTCACGACCGCCGTGCCGCCGACCTGCCCGGCGCGTTCCTGCATTGAAAGAAGACCGAGGCCGCGAGAGCCCGTCTTGCTCGGGCGGGTGGTGTCGAACCCCTTCCCTTCATCACGGATGGTCATCACCAGCTGGCCATTCTCGATCTTGACAGCGATGAACGCGGTAACGCTCCCGGCGTGGCGGGAGATGTTCCGGAGCGATTCCTGCCCGATCCGATAGACCACCAGGGCGAGCCCTGAGGAGCGGAGGTCGGGCACCATCCCGATCTCGATCTGGACCGTCATTTCATAGCCGCGCCGCGCGTCCTCGGCCAGTTGCTCGAGTGCCAGGCGGAGGTCGCCCTGGTCGAGGGTCGCCGGGTGCAGCCGGTGGGCGAGCCGGCGGACGGCGACTCCGAGGTCCTCGATCTCGTCGGCGAGGCCGTCGAGCCGGTCATGGCCGCCGGCGGCACCGTTCCGCTTGATCAGGTCGAGCTCGTGGCGGAGGACCGCGATGCGCTGGGCCACGTCGTCGTGCACCTCGCGCGCCACCCAGGCGCGCTCTTCATCCTGAGTGGCAAGGAGGCGTTGGCCATAGTCGCGCTGGAGCCCGGTCATCCGTCGCTGGGCGATGACGAGGGCGGCGCCGAAAGCGACCACGACGATGCCGAGTCCCGCCGCCGCGGCGATGAAGATCGGCCACAGCACATCGACGGAAGTGGGGGCCGTCTGACCGTTCACGCGCGGGTCTCACTGGCCGGGCGGAGCGTCCCGGCGGTGATCAGGAGGATGGCCACGATCGTGCAGGCCGCGCGCAATACCCAGACGCGGGTGAGCAGGTCGATCCGCGG
>JANLXK010000131.1:0-1670 GCA_031365045.1 Gemmatimonadota bacterium
CCACGTAGTTGGTGAGCATGCTGTAGGCGCAGGAGATGAAGTCGATGAACTGCATCTCCACCACCGGGCGCATCCCCATGTGCGCGGCCCCCGCCGCCGCGCCCACGAACCCGGCCTCGCTGATCGGGGTGTCGATCACCCGCTTGTCGCCGAACTTCTCGAGCAGCCCCTCGGTGGCCTTGAACGCGCCGCCGTACGCGCCGATGTCCTCGCCCATGAGGAAGACGTTCGGGTCGCGCTCCATCTCCTCCAGCATCGCCTGACGGATCCCCTCGAGATAGGTGACCTCAGCCATTGTAGGTCCCCCATCCCTGGGCCCGCTCGTGCTTCTCGACGGCGCTCCGCACTCCTTCGCGATACCAGAGCGTCTCGGCCTCGGCCGGATCGGCGTAGATCCCCTTGAGCGCGTCGCGCGGCTCGGGGGGCGGGCTCTTTTCCGCCTCGTCGGTGGCGGCGTCGACCTCGGCGGCCACCTTGGCGTCGATGGCGGTGAGCTGGTCGAGCGAGAAGCCGTACTCGGTGGTGAGGGTCTTGATGTTGCGATCGAGCGGGTCGTTCTTCGCGGCCCACTCTTCGAGCTCGCCCGGCTTCACGTAGCTCTGGTTGTCGTGCTCGGCGTGTCCCTTCCGGCGGAAGGTGTGGAGCTCGACCAGGGTCGGTCCCCCGCCCTGCCGGGCGCGTTCGACCGCGGCCTTGGTGACCTCGTAGACCGCGAGCACGTCGTTGCCGTCGGCCTCGACGCCCGGGATCCCGTAGCCGATCGCCTTGTCGGCGAAGCGCTTGGCGGCGGTCATCTTCGAAGTGGGGGTCGAATACGCGTACTTGTTGTTCTCGACGATGCAGACCAGCGGGCACTGCTGGACGGCGGCGAAGTTGAGCCCTTCGTGGAAGGCGCCGGTGCTGGTCGCGCCGTCGCCGACGTAGACCAGCCCGACCCGCTTCTCGTTCCGGAGCTTGAACGTGAGCGTGACGCCCGCCATCACCGGGACCATGTCGCCGAGGTGCGAGATCTGGCCGATGAAGCCGCGGTCGGGACCGCCGAAATGGATGTTGAGCTCGCGGCCTCGGGTGGGGCTGTCCCCCTTGGCCATATACTGCTTCAGGACCTCGAGCGGGGTGGCGCCGCGCACCAGCATCGAGCCGAGGTTCCGGATCAGGGGGGAGAGGATGTCGCCGGCGGCCTTGTCGAGGGCGAAGGCGCTCCCGACCGAGTCGGCCTCCTGGCCGAGGGAACGGAAGAGGCCGCCGACCACCTTGGTCTGGCGGTAGAGCGCCACGAGACGCTCTTCCAGGGTGCGGGTGAGCCGCATCCAGTAGTAGAGCTCGAGCAGCTGGTCACGCGAAAGCCCCGCCGGGGGCGTCCTGGGGGCCTTGGCGGGGGTGGCGGTCGGCGGCATCCGTTCACGGGCGAAAGTGGCGTAAGTCCAGAGCGGGGAAAGATTTCCGCGCGGAGGTCACTAGTCAAGTTTCCCCTCCTCCCAGACTTGTCCACCACTCGGCAAAAAATTGGCCGCCCCAGTTGCTTGGGGCGGCCGTACTTGCGACGGGGCTATATCCTAGGCGGGCTGGAGATGGCTTGCAGTCCCGACCGTCGCCTTGGCGTCCTTCCCTACTCCCTGGCTTACCAGAGTAAAACTCGCCACGGTCTTGGTAAGCTCCGTCTTCGGTTC
>JANLXK010000149.1:0-4312 GCA_031365045.1 Gemmatimonadota bacterium
AGCGGGATGGTGGCGGCCGTAGTGTTGCCGCAGGTCTGGATGTTGTTCACGACCTGGTCGTCCCGCAGCTCCAACCGCTTCTGGATCATCTCGCTGATCCGGAGATTGGCCTGATGGGGGACCAGGAGCTTCATCTCCGACACGGTCGCCCCGGCCTTGGCGAGGACGGCAAGCACCGACTCGGGCATCCGGGTCACGGCGTGCTTGAAGACCTCTTTTCCATCCATCTGGAGCCAGTGCTGTCCGCGATCGATCAACTCCTTCGTGATCCGCGGGTGGTACATCGAACCGGGAGCGTCCACCCAGAGCAGCTCGGCGTGCTGACCTTCGGAGTGGAGATCGAAGCCGAGGATGCCGCGCTTCGGGTCGTCGGTCGGCCCCAGGACCACGGCGGCGGCTCCGTCGGCAAAGATCACCGAGACGTTCCGGCCAGCGGTGCTCAGGTCCATCGAGGTGCTCTGGATCTCGGCGCCGACGACGAGGACGTGGCGATAGAGCCCCACCTGGATCCACGCATCGGCCACGCTCAATGCGTAGACGAATCCCGAGCACTGGTTTCGGATGTCCATCGCCGGGATGGTGTCCGCTCCCAGGGCCTGCTGGAGATAGACCCCATTCCCAGGCGCAAAGTGATCGGGGGTGCTGGTGGCGTAGACGATCGCGTCGAGCTGCTTCGGGTCGAGCTTTGCCATCGCCAGGGCCCGGCGCGAGGCCTCGAGCGCCATGGAGGTCTGGGTGGTCCCTTCGGTGACCCAGTGGCGGCTCTGGACCCCGGTGCGCTGGCGGATCCATTCATCGCTGGTGTCCATCACCTTGGAGAGGTCATCGTTGGTGACGACGCGTTCCGGGAGGAAGCTCCCGGTGCCGAGGATGATCGAGCGGGGCATGGTGGGGTGGGTTGGAGAGGGGTGAAAGCTAGCGGCGAGGCCGAACATCGCGCAAAGAACTCCCCCTCTCCGCGCGTCAGCGTGGAGAGGGGGTCGGGGGGAGAGGCTTACTGCCCACTTGCCGTCTTGCCGTCTGGCGTCAGGTCCCCGGTCGGGGCGACCGGCGTCGCATCGGTGCCGCGGGCTGGGGCATCGCCGGTTCCAGCCGATCGCCCTCCGTCAGAGTCCGCTCGAACACCTTCATCCGGCCCGACGCCCGGAGGTCGTCGGCCTTGGCGTCGACCGCGACGTGGCGCTTGTCGCGCATCACGTCGAAGTGCACGGTCTCGGAATCCGTGTAGCTCCCCAGGATCCGGAAGAGATGCTCCACGCTGGTCGGCTTCCGGTCGCCGATCGCGAGGATGACGTCCCCGCCCTTGAGATCCACGTGGGCGCTGGTGTCGGGGGTCTCGAGGACCAGGATCCCGTCGGTGGTCCCGAAGTAGCGGCCGAGGTCGGCGTTGAGCGGGGCGAACTGGATCCCGCCAAAGGGGCCACCCAGGCGCATGAAGATGTGGTCGCCGCCACCGGGCAGGGTCAGCGCCAGGCCTCGCTGTGCTTCCAACAGTCCTTCCATTTCGGGAAGGCCGCGGGGAGAAAAACCGTTGTCCATGCGATACCGGAAGCCGCCGGGACCTTCGTTGGTCCAGAAGCGCACGTCGGGGCCGCCGTTACTGAAGACCATCGCCGGAGCAGCGTCCGCCACGACGCGCGCCGTCTTCCGCTGGCGCTCGTGCTTCCACTCCACCGTGACGGTGTCGCCCGGTGCCATCCGGGCCGCGAGCTCGAGCATTTTGAGCCCCGGGGGCGACTGATCGTTCTCGTCATCGTCATCGTTGTTGCTGGCGCGGGTGCTCCGGTCGACGAGCGCGGTGCCGTTGAACTTGGTGACGATGTCACCGGCGACGAGCCCCGCGCGCGCGGCTGGCCCTCCCGGGGTCACGCCACTCAGGGTCGCCCCGATCGAATCGCTGGGGCTCGGGCGCATGTCGATGTTCACGCCGATGACCGCGCGGCGGCTGACGGAAATGGTCCCCGCCATCGGTCCGTCCTGGACGATGGTCGTCCGGGGGCGGGACTCGTAGACCGGAGTCCGCTGGGCCACGACGGGGGTGGCGCTCGCCGCGAGTGCGACGATGGCCAGCAGGGAATGCTTGGACATCAGATATCTCCCGGGCTCAGAGGCCCACCTGGCTCGCACCGGTGAGGTGGACGTCCATCAGGGCGTCCATCAACCCCACCCGTTCGCGCCAGAGTTCGATCAGTTGGTCATCGGTCGGCCGCTGGGAGGCCGGCAGCTCGGCGAACTGGAGCCGCTCGTCGATCGCGGCGATCCGCGTCTGAAGCTGCCCCGCCACCTGTGCCGTCACCAGGTCCATCGCCCGACCATCGGGGTTAAGGCGCGCCAGCTCCCCCTCGAGCACGCGCGATTCTGTCATCACCTGCGCCAGTTGCTGCGACCCTTCGAACGGGGCCGGCGTGAACATGTCCTTCACGAACAGGAGCCCCACGATAGTGGCGGCCGTGGCGAGCCCACCGACGCCGGCCCACCGCACGCGCCGGACCCGCCGTTCATGCACCAGGCTCACGGCGAGCGCGGGATACCGGTCCCGCGAGGGGACCAGCACCGGGAGCGCCTTGAGCCGGGCCACCCGCTGCTCCAGCCGGTCGGCCTCCGCGCGACAGACCTCGCAGGTCGCGAGGTGGTCCCGCGCCTCTGCGTGCCCCGGTTCGGTCGCCGCCCCGGCGTCCCGCAGGGCGACCAGCTGTTCGAGCGTACAGTGCATCGTCATACTTTCGCCTCCTCGCCCAACCAGGTGCGCAACTTGACGTGTGCGCGGGCCAATTGGGACTTCGAAAAGCTCGTGGTCTTTCCCATCATTTCCGCGATCTCTTCGTGGGTATATCCCTCGACATCGTGCAGCCAGACCACCGACCGGGCCGTGTCGGAGAGGCGTTGGAGCGCCGTCTCCAGGTCCATCCGGAGCCCCGTATCCTCGTGGCGCCCCGGGTGGAGATCGTCGGTGAGTTCATCGGTATCGCGGTATTTGTTGCGGCGGAGGCGCATGAGCGCCTTGCTCGCCGTGATGGTCCGGACCCAGCCCCAGAGGGAGCCATCCCCCCGGTACTGCGCCAGGCTCCGGTGGACCTCGTAGAAGGCCTCCTGGAGCACGTCCTCGGCATCCTCGGTGGTCCGGCACATCCGCCGGGCGAGGTTGAACGCCGGGGCTTCGAAGGCCCGGTAGAGCCGCTCGAATGCCCCCGGGTCACCCGCACGTACCCCGGCCAGGACGGTATCGGCGTTCAGGAGGAGGTAGGAGTCCGCCATCGTGCTTAAAGATGCCTCCGCTCCCCCTACCGTCGCACCCCACATTCCCTCGTTATCAGGTAGATGTGTAACTCGTTGTACTGCAATGCGTTACAAGAGTGCTCCACGGAGACACGGAAGGAACGGAGGGACGGGGCTCACCAAGTGCATTAGAGGCGGGCGCATCCAATACGCACGAACAAAGGTCCGGTCGATGTCGTCCCACTGAACTCGCCGATGTTTTCACCGTCCCTCAGTTCCCTCCGTCCCTCCGTGGAGATAGCGCGGCGCTAGATTCCTTTAATGACCTCTCCCACCCCGCACGATTGGCTGCATCACCTCGAGGACGAGGCCGACGCCGCCTTCTTGTACCGCGTCCTGGCCGAAGCCGAGGTGGATCCGGAACGGAAAAAGGTCTTCGCCGCGCTGGCCGTGGTGGAGGACCGACATGTCGAGATCTGGAGGAAGCTTCTGACCGAGGCGGGACACCCAGTTCCGGCACATCGTCCCTCCGCCAAGACACGGCTCCAAGGTTGGCTCGGCCGGAAGCTCGGCACCGGCTTCCTCCTCCCCCTCCTGCTCGAGGAGGAGGGGAAGGAAGTGAAGAGCTATCTCGCACTCCACAAGAATGGCGGGGCCGTGACGAGCTCCGCCGCGCTCACCCTCGCGCGCGAGTCGGCGCAGCACGCGCTGTCGCTCGCGGGGCTTGCGGGGCGGGCCACCGAGCCGTGGCACAAGACCGGCGCAGGGGGTTTCCTCCGGAACGTGGTCTACGGCTTCAACGACGGCCTCACCGCCAACTTCGGGCTCGTGGCCGGGATGATCGGGGCCCAGGTCTCGATGACGACGGCGTCGCACGCGGTGCTGGTGGCCGGGGTGGCCGGCACGGTCGCGAATGCGCTCTCGATGGGTTCATCGGGCTACCTCGCCGCGATGAGCGAGCGGGAGGTGTACGACCACGAGATCGCGATGGAGCGGGACGAGATCCGGCTGATGCCGGCGGTCGAAGAGGAGGAGATGGCCCTGAACTACCAGGCCATGGGGATCCCCGAGCCCGACGCCCGGCGCTTCGCGGCCG
>JANLXK010000178.1:0-3911 GCA_031365045.1 Gemmatimonadota bacterium
GACAGGGGGTGAGGTCTGTGCGGGAGAGGGGGTCAGGGGGTGAGGTGGTATCGGGGGAGCTCCAATGAATCTGGCTGATCACTCGACACAGCTTCCCCCACCCCTGCTCATCCTCCGCCAGCGCCACGCACTCTTCGCCGCCGTGCACCAGGTGGGCGCCGAGGATGGGGCGGATCCCGGCGGCTTCGGCGGCCTTCTGGAACTCGACCGCTCCGTAGACGCCGTTGGTGTCGGTGCAGGCGAGGGCGGTGAACCCGCGTGCCACCGCTGCCTCGACCAGGGACTCGGGATCCGAGGCGCCCTGGCCGAAGGAGAAGTGGGAGTGGGTGTGGAGGTGGACGAACACAGCGCCTAGCGCTTAGCGCCTAGCGAGAGTGCTTGGGGTCCCGTGCCTATTCCACCAGCATCGGGGTTCGACGTGCTCTCGCTAGGCGCTAGGCGCTTCTCGCTGCCGTTCATGCTAGGCTCCAGGCGCTCTTACGAGCCACGGCGGCCGCCTCTCCAACACCCGCTGATAGACCGGACAGTCGGTCGCGTGCGCGCCGGGGAGGTAGCCGAGGCTCATCAGGAACTCGCCCACGATCTCGCCACCGGTGAAGCGGAAGGTGGTCTTGAAGAGCGTGAGCCACGCCGGCTTCGGGAGCGGGTGGTGGGCGTCGAGCCATTTGGCGAACGACCCGTGCGAGTCGCGGAGGGTGAGCACCACGCGGGCGTTGTGGACCGCCGCATCGATCTTGAGGTTGTTGCGGATGATCCCGGCGTCTTTCATCAACCGTTTCTTATCTCGCGCAGTAAACTGCGCCACAACGGCGGGGTCGAAGCCGCGGTACGCCTGCCGGAAGCCGTCGCGCTTCTGGAGGATGGTGAGCCACGACAGCCCCGCCTGATTGATCTCCAGGATGAGGCGCTCGAAGAGCTCGGCGTCCTTCCGGCGCGGGAAGCCGTACTCGCGGTCGTGATAGGGACCGTGGAACGGGTGGCCGGGGGCGTGTGTGCAGTACGGATGAGCCATGGCGTTGAGCGGTGTTGAGTGTTGGGTGTTGCATGTTGGGTGTTTGGTGTTGAGTGTTGTGTGTTGCGTATTGGGAGAGTGACTGTTTCCCCCACTACCCAACACTCAACACTCAATACTCAACACCTCTTCCGTGGCCACCATGCGCGCCGCCATCTACCGTGACACCAAGGTATTCCTCGAGGAACGCCCGACCCCGACTCCGGGTCCGGAGCAGATCCTCGTTCGGGTCCACGCCTCGGCCCTGAACCGCGCCGACCTGCTCCAGCGGAAAGGGACCTATCCCGCCCCTCCCGGCTGGCCCGCCGACATCGGCGGCCTGGAGTACGCCGGTACGGTGGAGACGTTCGGGACGAACGCCGCTCGTTGGAAGGTGGGCGACCGGGTGATGGGACTCGTCGGCGGCGGGGGTCACGCCGAATACGTCGCGGTGCATCAGGACGAGGCACTCGCCATCCCCGGGAAGTTGTCGTGGACGGAGGCCGCAGCGATCCCCGAGGCGTTCCTCACCGCCTGGGACTCCCTCACCACCCGGGGTCACCTGCAAAAGGGAGAACGGGTCCTCCTCCACGCCGCCGCCAGCGGCGTCGGTACCGCCGCGATCCAGATCGCGCGGCATCTGGGTGCGGTCACTATCGGCACCACCCGCAGCGCCGAGAAGCTCAAGGGGCTCAAGGCGCTTGGTCTGGACGAAGGGATCGACACCTCCACCCGCGGCTTCCGCGAGCAGCTCTCCGCTCCCGTCAACGTCATCGTCGATCCCCTCGGCGGCCCGGCCTACGCCGACAACCTCGCCTCCCTGGCGCTGCTGGGGCGGCTCGTGATGCTCGGCTTCCTGCAGGGGAGCAAGGTGGAGGGGGTCGATCTCACGGTGATGCTGCACAAGCGTCTCACCGTGATCGGGACCGTGATGCGGGCCCGATCGGCGGAGGAACGTCGTGCCATCGCGGGAGAGTATCACATCCATCTGCTGCCTCTCTTCGAACGTGGAGTGCTGAAGCCGATCGTCGGGGCCACCGTCCCGATGACGGAGATCGCCCAGGCCCACGCGACGATGGAGAAGAACGAGACGTTCGGGAAGGTGGTGCTGACCTGGTAGCTCACCGTAGGGCTCCGCTCTCCGTTTCCGCCTCACCCCCCGTCCCCCTCTCCGCATACGCGGAGAGGGGGGGCGCCGTGAAAGTGCCGCGCTGGACTGCCGGCGTTCCCCAACGTGAGTGCACTCGGTCGATGACCGATTGCAATCTTTCCATACGTTCCCCCTCGCCGCGTATGCGGAGAGGGGGACAGGGGGTGAGGTTGAACAGCTCCAGCTGCACCCCCGCCTCCACTAATCCATCCACAACCAGCCCCACCGTCCGGATCGCCACCGTGCGGGTCACCGCGAGGGCGAAGGCCGCGCGCGCGGCGGCGCGGAGGTCGGTGTCGAAATGCAGTGAAGGGAGGGGCCGCGCGTGCGCGGCCTCCATCCAATCCGCGTAGGTGATCAGCAGCCGGAGCCGCCGGGCTGCGAGGTTCCGCCTTCTGAGCCGCCGTCCCAGCGCATCGGCGAGTGCCGCGAGGAGGCGGTCGAGCTCGCCCCGGTCATTCGTGTCGGTCGCCAGCGTATGCTCCACCCGGAACTCCGCTTTCACCGTGGGTGGCAGCACCGGTCGCGGGTCGATGCCGAGTGTGGCGGCGTGGAGGGAGCGGCCGCGGGCCCCGAAGACCGCCGAGAGGTCGTGAGCGGGGATCGCGGCGATCTGGCCGATCCGCTCCAGCTGGTACTCGTCGAGACGGTCGCGGAGCTTCTGCTCCAGGTCGGGGAGGAAGTCCACGTGGTTGGGCGCCAGGAACTTCGCTTCTTCACCTCGTTCCACCGGCACCAAGAAATCCCCGTGCGTCCGTGCGCCTGTGCGTCTGTGCGCCTTGGCCACCTCCGCCGCCACCTCACTCACCAGCTTGTTCGCCGCCACCCCCACCGCCAACGGGAGCCGCACTTCCTCCCGCACCGCGCGGGACATCTTCCACGCCACATCGACCGCCGGGCCGAAGAGGCGCTCCGTCCCCGTCACATCACAGAACGAGTGTCCCCAGCCGTGCGGTTCGATGATCGGGGCGTAGCGACTCACCACCGCGTGCAGCGCCCGGGACGCTCGCGCATACAGCTCCGGGTTGGGTGGCAGCACGATCAGGTCGGGGCAGAGCTTCTTGGCCAGGAGCACCGCCGTCCCGCGACTCACTCCCGCCGCCCGCGCCTCGGCCGACAGCGCGAGGACGGTAGCGCGCTCCGCGCCGGGGGCCGCGACCACGATGGGACGCTCCCGGAGCCGAGGGGTGACGAGGGACTCCACCCGGATGCAGAACTCGGGGGGGTCGAGGAAGAGGACGGACGGCATGAGTGCCTAGTGCCTAGTGCCTGGCAACAGCGCGCCTAGCGCCTGGCGCCTAGCGAGACTGCTTCGATATCCCTGCATGTTCATCTGCATCGGAGCCAACCCTGCTCTCGCCAGGCTCTAGGCTCTAGGCGCGTTGTTCAGTCGTTGCAGCTCCACCCGCCCCGGTTCCATCTCCTCGCCGCCGGGGAAGCCGAGCTTTTTGCGGAGCTTGGTGAACCGCGCCTTCATCGCCGCTTCGTAATCCTTTCCTGGCCCGTTCCGTCCCGCGTAGCGGCGCTGGTAACGGGCGTAGAGATCGGGGAATTCCCGTTGCAGATGGGGGAGGAAGCGGACCCGTGCCGCGGGTCCGAGCCGGAGCGCCTGTCCGGAGGCCGAGGAGGCCCCCGCTTCCCGCGCGGCCTTGAGGAGCGCCTCCAGGGCCACGCGCCCATCGGTGATGCCGGGGATGACCGGGGCCACCAGCAGCCCCACCGTCACTCCCTTGTCGGTCAGTGCCTTGCAGGCCCGGATCCGCGCGTGCG
>JANLXK010000188.1:0-7589 GCA_031365045.1 Gemmatimonadota bacterium
GACAGGGGAGGGGCGGGCGGGTCTGAACACCATCGCGAACACCACCAGGGTCACCAGCGCGCCGAGTGACGGCCGGAGCCAGATGGCCTTCCAGTCGTGGCCACCGTCGCGAACGAACTGATCGACGATCCGCCCCGAGACGAACGATCCGACGATGTAGCCGAGCCCCTGGGTGACGAGGGTGATAAACCCCTGCGCGGCGCCGCGGATCTTGGGGCCCGCCTGCTGGTCGGTGTAGATCTGGCCGGTGACGAAGAAGAAGTCGTAGCAGACCCCGTGCAGCAGGATGCCGGCGTAGAGCATCCACATCCCCGCACCGGCGTCGCCGTAGGCGAAGAGGGCATACCGCACCGCCCAGGCCAGCATCCCGACGAGGAGGATCACCTTCACACCGTAGCGCCGGAGTGCCAGCGGCAGCAGGAGCATGAAGCCGATCTCGCTCATCTGGCCCAGCGACATCTTGGTCGCTGTGTTCACTACGCCGCTCTCGGTCAGGAACAGATTGGTGAAGGCATAGTAGAACTGGAGCGGGATGCAGAGGAGGAACGACCCCAGCACGAACATCAGGAACGACCGCTCCTTGAGGAGCGCGAGGGCATCGAGTCCGAGCGCATCACGCACCGAGAATGGCTTCCCGGCCGCCGGTGGCGGCGTATGCGGCAGCACGAAAGCGAAGAGTCCGAGCAGTACCGACCCGCTGGCCGCGATCCGGAGCGGCTGGGAGGTGACCTCGACGCCGAGCTGTCCGACCAGGATCCCGGCCACGATCCAGCCGATGGTGCCGAGCACCCGGATGGCGGGGAAGTCGCGGGCTGAGTCCTCAACGTGGTGGAAGGCGATGGAACTGGTGAGCGCGAGGGTCGGCATATAACAGAGGCCGTATCCCACCAGCACCCAGAAGAGGAGTCCGGGGTCCGTGACGCTCGAGCCGTACCAGAGCACTCCCGCGCCGAGGAGATGGAGTACCGCGAGGACCTTCTCGGAAGAGAAGAACCGGTCGGCGATCATGCCGAGGAAGAAGGGCGCCACCAGCGCCGCCCAGGCGAGGGAGGCGTACGCGCTCCCGATCTGCTGGCCGGTGAAGTGCAGCGTGGTCCCCAGGTAGCCGCCCAGGGTGACGAACCAGGCCCCCCAGATGAAGAACTGGAGGAACATCATCGCACTGAGCTTCGATTTGATCATGGACTCTCAGTTGGGAGTTTGGAGTTGGAAGGGGTGCAGCGCCGAGATCGTATTCATCGGCCGGGAGCTGGAGGTTCACCCCCCTCCAAACTCCCAGCTCCAGACTCAGAACGTCCTGATGCGCACCGACCGATACCAGACCTGGTTCCCGTGCACCTGCAGCCCGATGTGTCCCTGCGGCGCCTTTCCGTAGTTGGGCCATGCGTGGAACTTGCTCGCCGCCACCTTGGCGTTCCAATCGGCAGAGTTGAGCTCGTACACGACGACCTTGTACCCGTTCAGCCAATGCTCGACGTGGTTCCCGCGCACGAGGATCCGCACGGCGTTCCACTCGCCGGCCGGCCTCACGATCCCGGCCGGGGCGGCATGGAGCCCGTAGTTGGAGCCCGCCGCGGTCAGGCGATCCAGCGCATCGGGGTGGGCGGCGTCATCCAGCACCTGCATCTCGGGGCCACTCCAGTAGATCTCCGGGTACTCCTCGGTGGCCCGGTAAAAGATCCCCGAGTTGCCCCCCGGGGCGATCTTCCAGTCGAGCCGGAGTTCGAAATCCTTGAATTCAGCGACGGTCATCAGGTCGGCGCCGTCGCCGTCGTGGTGGATGGTGCCGTCCTGCACGTCCCAGCCGAACGCGTCGGTGCGCTTGAAGTCCCGCCATCCGTTCAACGTGGTGCCGTCGAACAAGAACCGGAACCCTTCCCGCTGCTCGTCGGCGGTGAGGGTGTTGGGGACCACCCACTGCGGGGCGAGCGGCGCAGTGGCGTGATGGGTCGAACAGGCGGACAGGAGTAACGCCAGCAGGCTGGATCCACTGAGGCGGGACATAGGCGGTCTCGTCGGTGAAGGGTCTAGTGCGCCTGCGGCTGGTCGCCCCCGAGCGCGGCGAGTCGGGCCTTCGCCTCGGTCACCTGGGGCTGGAATTGAGGATCCGCCTTGCGCCAGCGGTCGACGAACTTCTGGTAGTACTCCCGGGCCTTCGGGAGATCACCCTTCGCCTCGTACAACTCTCCCAACCGCTTGAGGGCGGGCGCGTAGAACGCGGCATCGTAGTACTCATCCCGATACGCGATCGTCGTCACGGCCCGCTCCAGCGTCACCCGGGCCGAATCGGCCTGTCCGAGACGGTCCCACGCCTCGGCCTCCTCGTAGAGGCCGCAGTGAGCGCACCAGGCCAGTTGCCGCCCTCGACGCAGCGCGGCGATCTGGCCGGGCCGGTCCCCGCGGGCGAGCGCCTCCTCCGCATCCCAGGTGGCCTCCGACTCGGGGGACCGCTCGGCCGCGGGGAAGGCCGATTCGTACGCCCGGCGGGTCCGCCGGGTCGCCTCGACGTCACGCAGATGAGCGTAGATGTCCACGAGGGTGAGGTAGGGGCGATCCGCCGGAGGGATGCGTGCCAGGGGATACTTCCGGAGGGCGGTATCGAGGGCGCGGCGCGCGGCGCCGGTGTCGCCGCCGAAGACCACGACCTGCCAGGCGCGAGTGGCGGCGTCGTCGAGCGCCGTCCCCAGCTCGCCGAGGGCCGTGCGCTCGACCGCCATCGAATCGAAGATGGCGAGCGCCGAAGCATGCTGCCCGATGGCCAGGTGGAGGAGGATCCCGGACAAGCGGCGATTATCCATGTCCACCCGGTTCGGCACCATGCCGCGGTTCGCCCGCAGGAGCGAGTCGGCCCGCGCGACGTCTCGGGACCGCTCCGCGCCGTTGAGCCATATCGTGAGGGGAGTGTCGCCCGGGGGATCGAGCCGGCGCGCCGCGTCGTGCGCGATGGAGTCGTTCGCCGCCCACTTCCCCTCGCCGCTCAGCGCGTTCGACAGGTTCAGATACATCGTCCGGCTGGGCGTACGTGCGAGGGAACGACGCAGGACCGCTTCCGCTTCTCCGAAGCGCTCCATGGTCAGGTAGACCATCGAGAGGTTATTCACCGCGACCGGCTCGAGCGGATCGATCTCGAGCACGGATTGATACGCGGCCGCGGCGCGTACCGGATCCGGCTCGACATTCTGGTAGTAGGAGGCCTCGGTGAGGTATCGCTCGACCGAGGTCAGCCGGTCGCGGCGCTCGTACGCGCGTCGGCTCGCGAACGCGATCTGCGAGGTCGGCGCGTTGAGGTTGATCTCGGCGGCCGCCAGCCGCCGCCACGCCATCGCAAAATTCGAGTCGGCCGCGATCGCCTGCTCGAGCTGCAGTTTCGCTGTTTCGTAATCCCCCGTCCGGAAGATCCGCGAGCCCGCCGAATAGTGCTCGAGCGCCGCAAGGGAGCTGGTGGTGACCTGCTCGAGCGGTTCGCTCGCGCGGATGGTGCGGAGCGACTCGCCGATCCGTTCCCGGAGCTGCCCCGACAGGTCGTTGAGCGCCGGGAGCAGGTGATCGGCATCCGCGGCCGTCGCCCGGACCGCCGCCCGAGTCTCGCCGGTCGCGGCCTCGAGCACGCTCGCAGTGAGCACGTACCCGGTGCCGAGCGAGCTGATCTCGCCCGTGATCACGGCCTTGGCCCCTTCGCGGCGCGCCAGATCAAGGGCGATGGAGTCGGTCAGGGTGGCCCCGGAGAGGAGCGTCATCCGCGTGAGCGCAGTCGCCACCTCTCGGTCGCTCAGCATCCGCACCACGCGTGACTGGCCCAGATCCACGCGCAACGCCTCGGTCACGGAGATGCCGAGCGTGGTGTCGGCCGTTCGATTGGTGAAGTCGGCGAGCACGAACCGATCCTCACTTCCTACCATTCCGGAGGATAGCAAAGTGCTCGCGGGGCCGATGCCGAAGGTGCGGGCGGCGGCATATCCGACGGCGACCAGGAGCAGGGTCCCCAGCGCGAGGAACCCACCGAGGATCGTACGCCGCCAGGTGAAACGCGAGTTGGCGACCGGAGTCGCCTCGAACCGGAGGGCTCCGCTCCGCACCATCCTCGTCCGGCCGCGCTCCACCCGGCTGGTGTACACCACGATCGGGATGCCGATCAGCATCAGCACCAGGGCGACCACCCAGACCCAGTCGGGAAGTCCGAACACCCGGGTCACCCCGTAGATCGAGGTGACGATGACGATGGTGGCGAGCCCGAAGAGCAGGGTGACCCGTGCAGGATTGGAGCGTTCGTACCGACCGGAATGGTAGGCTTCCAAGGCCGGGTGCGATGGGATCGGCACCGGAGTGATGCCGCCGCTCGGCGTTCCCGCCAGGTCGAGCATCATCGCCACCTCGGAGGCGGTCTGCCAGCGGTCGGCGGGGTGCTTCTCGAGGCACCTCATCACCGTCGCCGAGATGGTCGGCGGGAGCGACGGACGGTGCAGGGTGATGTGATCGGGATACGACGTCACGTGGGCGGCGAGCATCGCCTGCGGGGTCATCGCCACGAACGGGGTGCGGCCGGTGAAGAGCTCGTACGCCATCACGCCGACGGCGTAGAGGTCGGCGCGGTGATCGACATGCGGATCCCCCGCGGCCTGCTCCGGCGCCATGTAGGTCGGGGTGCCCAGCGCGATCCCGCCGGTGGTGAGGGCCCCCCGGCCGCCGGTCGAGGCGCTCACCGCCTTGGCCACGCCGAAGTCGGTCACCAGCGCGTGGCGGCCGGAAAGCATCACGTTGTCGGGCTTGATGTCGCGATGCACCACCCCGCGCTCATGGCTGTACGCCAGCGCGTCCACCACGTCGCGCAGAATGTGGAGCGCCTCGTTGACCGGCAGCGCCCCTTCGCGTGCGATCTTCGCGGCGAGCGATTCCCCCTCGATGAACGGCATCACGTACCACGCCAGTCCTTCGGCCGACCCGGCGGTGAGCAACGGCACGATGTGCGGGTGCTGGAGCGAGGCGGCGACCTGGATCTCGCGCGCGAAACGCTCGGTCTGGACCGCGGCGGCCATCTCGGGGGGAAGGACCTTCACCACCACCGGGCGCGCGAGGTGCACCTCGGTCGCCAGGAAGACCCGGCTCATCCCGCCACCGGGAAGCTCCCGCTCGAGCCGGTAGGTCGCGCCAAGGGCTCGCTGGAGGCGGTCGATGAGGTCGGACATTGGGCTCTGGGAAAGGAGGGTGGGACCCCCAAAATTGCCCCGAAAAGTGCCGAATGGCTAGGCCAAGGTGGCGCCGTGGCCCGCTCGGCCTACCTTTCGAGCGTCATGTACGAACCGAAGCACACCCGCCCGATCTCGACCCGGCATTTTGCCCGCCGGATGGTGGCCCACTTCTGCGTATCACAGGGGATGGTCCTGTCCGCCCTCCTGCTCGGGATGACCGGATTCCACGTCACCGATGGGCTGGGATGGCTCGATTCTTTCGTTGAAGCCGCGATGCTCCTCGGCGGGATGGGACCGATCCACGCCCCCGTGAGCGTGGCGGGAAAGCTCTTTGCCGGAAGTTACGCCCTGCTGTGTGGCCTGCTCTTCATCGTGGTGGCGGGTCTGATCATCGCTCCAGTGGTCCACCGCATCCTCCATCGCCTGCACTGGGATGACCCCGCCAAGTGAAGCATCGCGTTGCACTCACCGCACTGCTTCTCGCCACCGCCGCCTGCGCCACCGCCCGGACTCCCGCGACCCCGCCGGCCGCCGCCGCGAACGCGGTCATTACTCGCGCCGGCACTGAACGGCTCCTGACCGCGCTGGCCGACGACTCGATGGAAGGACGCCGCACCCTCACCCCCGGCGAGGTCCGCGCCGCCACGTTCATTGCGGGGGAATTCGAGGTCCTCGGCCTCCAGCCCATGGGAGGCGACTCGGGGTACTACCAGTGGGTCCCGCTGGTGCAAGTGCGGCGGCGGAACGGCACCATCGGGTATGGCTACCCGGCGCACGGTGTGCTCGACACCATCGCGAAGGACAAGATCCGCTACGGCCGCAACATCGTCGCACGCCTCGAGGGGAGCGACCCCGTACTCAAGAACGAGGTCATCCTCGTCGACGCCCACTACGATCACCTCGGCATCGGCCACCCGGTGAACGGCGACTCGATCTACAACGGCGCCGACGATGATGCATCCGGCGTGGTGACGGTACTGCAGGTGGCGCGCGCGATGACCGCGGGCCCCCGTCCCAAGCGCACCATCCTCTTCGCCACCTTCACCGGCGAAGAGATGGGGCTCCTCGGCGCGCGCTGGTTCGTCGACCATCCAACGGTGCCGCTCGCGCGGATCGTAGCCAATCTCGAGATCGAGATGATCGGCCGTCCCGACCCGCTGGCGGGAGGCCCCGGCAAGGCGTGGCTCACCGGCTACGAACGGAGCACGATGGGCGACCTCCTGGCCGCCCACGGGATCCCGATCGTCAAGGATCCGCGTCCGGACCAGCAGTTCTTCCAGCGGAGCGACAACTACGCCCTCGCGACCCGCGGGGTCGTGGCCCACACGCTCTCGAGCTTCAACTTGCACAACGACTACCACGCGCCGACCGACGACGTCTCGCGCGTGGACTTCGATCATATGACCGCCGTCATCCGGGCCACCGCGGAGGCGGTGGGACTCCTGGTCAATGGTCCGACCCCGGCCTGGCACCCTGGCGGCCGCCCCGAGACCGGGCCCCGCTAAGCGAAGGTCAGCCGGCTCGCGAGGGCCTCGATCCCACCCTGCATCACTTCGAACCCTTCCGTCCGCACCCCCCGGCCCCGCGCCGCGCCCAAGTTGACGCTGAACGCGGTGAGTGCGGCGCGGGCGGTGCGGAGCTCCTGCTGCGCCAGCGCGGCCCCTGCCGTCCCGAGGGCCAAGGTGCCGTTCCGCCGCAGCCCTTCGTCGGGCACCCACCCCTCCTCGCCCATCGCCACCCACTGCTCGTGTATCAGCCGCATCAGCTCGCTCGGGCGGATCACGACCAACTCCCCCTCCAGCTTCCGCCGCGTGGCCGAGTTCGGGTCGATCCGTCGCACCAAGGGGGACCAGGTCGGATCATTGGTCCAGTCGGCCGCCTCGACAAAGGCCTGGCGGAGCCACCTCTCCTCCGCCGCCGCACTCCGCAGCAGGTGGCGCCGCGCGATCATCCGGTCGGCCGGGGAGAGCGCGCGCCCGGTATTGTCCACGTACCAGAGCATCATGCCGAAGGTGATCGTCACGCCGTGCCGCAAGTGCGGCATCTCAGCCCAGCTCGCCACGAGGGTGGGGATGGACCGGGCTCCCGCCGCCGCGAGGTGGAACCGCGTGGTGTTGCAATGGGCGAGTTCGGGACGCACGACGGCGACCTCCTCAATACAGAACGCCCCTCGGGGGATACCGGGCAGGACCCGGACGCCGAGGGGCGATCGAGACCAGTTTCGGCAGCTGGACGGTCTCCGAGGAGACTCCTGGCTTTGCGGCCCCGCCTCGCGACGGGTGTGCTCTTGTCGACTGTCTGTGGTGCTGGAACAGCAGGGAAAGTAATTTTACGGACCCCTCTCGGCAAGTCAGGGGGGCATAGCGTCATTCCGAGCGGAGCGAGGAATCGGCCTGTCCACGG
>JANLXK010000196.1:0-2097 GCA_031365045.1 Gemmatimonadota bacterium
CTGCACTTCCAGCCCCACCACGTCATCCACCCGCATCGTCTCCTCGGTGAAGAAGGGCTCGCCGTAGCGGGTCCGGATCAGCGACCCGTAACGGGCGTTCTGGACCTCGACGAGGGAGTAGAGATCCTGCCCGGTGGGGAAGATCTCGCCCGCGTTCTTCGCGCCATCAAATTGGCTCGCGTAGCAGTGGATGGCCGCCATCTTCCGCTCCATCTGCGCGCTGATGTCCACCACGAAGGTCGGCTTGACCGGGTCTTCGCGATACGCCAGCGCGTAGAGGATCTTGTGCGGGCGATGGGGGACGCCGGGGGCGTCGTACTTGGCGAGCCCGGCGAGGAAGCAGGCATCACGGCCCAGCTCGCTCGCGATCCGGTGGTCGGGATGGCGGCCGACGGGATAGGGAAGGATGACGACGCGCGGCTTGAAGTGCCGGATCTGCTCCACCACCACCCGCCGGGCCTCGTCGCTGTTCTGCAGGTGGGCGTCGGGAAGCCCGGCGTTCCGCCGCTCGGTCACCCCCAGCAGCGCGGCGGCCTTCATCGCCTCTGCGGTGCGGAGCTCGGCGCTCCCGCGCGTTCCCGTCTCTCCCTGGGTCAGGTCGAGGATCCCGGTCTTGTGCCCGTGATCCACGGCCCGCAGGAGGGTGCCGGCGCAGGTGAGTTCGACGTCGTCACGGTGGGCGGCGATGGCAAGCAAGTCGACAGTCATGGTGGAAAGGTAGTGTAGAGGTTTAGGCGCGGAAGTCGCGAGAGGCGCGTGAGAGAGTGCCAAGAAGAAAGGGCCCCAACACTGGGACCCCTTCCGCGCCTGTCGCGCCTGACGCGCCTCTTCACTCGTACCGCAGGGCCTCCACCGGATCCAGTCGGCTCGCCTTGAGGGCGGGGTACATGCCGAAGAGGACCCCGGTCGCGATGGCCGAGAGGACGGCCGCCACGATGGACCCGAACGGTATGCTCGCGGGGATGGGGGTCACGCTCCGCATCGCCCAGGCGCCCAAGGCGCCGAGCACGATCCCGACGGTGCAGCCGATCAGGGTCAGGGTCGAGGCCTCGACCAGGAACTGGAAGAGGATCTCGCGCCGGGTGGCGCCGAGCGCCTTCCGGACCCCGATCTCGCGGGTCCGCTCGGTCACCGAGATCATCATGATCGCCACGACGCCGATCCCGCCGACCATCAGACCGACCGCCGAGAGGGCGATCATCACCAGGAAGAACATCGAGGTGGTGTCGTTGAACATCTGCAGCAACTTGTCCTGGGTCACGACCGAGAAGTTGTTCTCCTGCGCCGGCCGGAGCCCGCGCGATCCGCGCAGTGCGGCGGTCACCTGGTCGATGGCCGTGGGAACGCTGGTGCTGTCGTTGGGCACCACTGAGAGGTCCATCCACCCCTTCCAGTAATCGGCCACCTTGGCGAAGGTGGTGTGAGGGATGGCGAGCCGCGGGTCGGAGGCGTTCGAGAAGAGCGACGCGGCGGCCACGTGCAGGCCGATCACGGTGAACTCCTCCCCGAAGATCTTGATCCGCTTCCCGATCGGGTCGAGCCCGGGAAAGAGGGTCTCGGCCAGCTTGTCGTTGATGACGACCACCCGCGCCGACGAGGCGTACTCCACGTCGGTGAAGTTGCGCCCCTGCTGCAGGTCGCCACCGGTGACGTCGATCCAGGCCGGGCTGAACCCGGCGATCGACACGCTCTTCAGGTCCGCGTCGCCGTAGCTCACCGGCCCGCTGGTCCCCTCGGAGACCGTCACCGCCCGGATCCCCGGCAACTTGCGGATGAGCTCCGCCTCCTTGACGGTGATCCAGGGGTTCCGTCGCCAGGGCGAGAGCTCGTCGGAGCCGTCGCTGATGTTGAGCCCCCCCGAGAAGTACCGGTAGACGAAGAAGGTCTTCGGGCCGGTCTCCTCGAGGATCGCCACGATCGAGTTGTTGATCCCCCGGATGCCGGCGCCGATGGCGATCACCACGCTCACCCCGATGGCGACGCCGAGGAGGGTGAGCGAGGCGCGGACCTTGTTGCTGCGCACCGAGTCGAACGCGATCCCGACCCCTTCCAGGAGGCGGGCGGGGTTCAACAGCGAACGGCGATAGCGGGGGCGGC
>JANLXK010000214.1:0-1600 GCA_031365045.1 Gemmatimonadota bacterium
TCATGATCCTGGGCGACGTCTGCACCCGGAACTGCGCCTACTGCGCGGTCAGCCACGGCACCCCCAAAGCGTTCGACCCCACCGAACCGGCCAAGCTGGCCGAAGCAGTGGCGGTCATGGGGCTCCAGCACGTCGTCATCACCTCGGTGGACCGGGACGACCTCGAGAATGGCGGCGCCGAGGCCTTCGCCGAGTGCATCACCGAGATCCGCGCCCGGCTGCCGGAAAGCTCGGTCGAAGTGCTGATCCCCGACTTCAAGGGATCCGAAGTGGCGCTCAAGATCGTCCTCGACGCCCGCCCCACGATCCTCAATCACAACCTCGAGACCGTCCCCCGCCTGTACCGCCTGGCCCGCCCGGGCGGCAGGTACGAGCGCGCACTCCAGCTCCTCGCCAACGCCCGCACGATGGGGGGGAAGGCGCAGCTCACGAAAAGCGGGATCATCCTCGGGATGGGCGAAGAGTGGGACGAGGTGAAGCAGTCGATGAAGGACCTTCGCCGGAGCGACGTCGATATCCTGACGCTGGGGCAGTACCTCCGGCCCAGCGACGCGCACCTGCCGGTGGTGCGGTGGTACACCCCCGATGAATTCAACGAACTCCGGGACTTCGGGCTGAAGATCGGATTCAAGCACGTCGAGGCGAGCCCGCTCACGCGCTCGTCGTATCACGCCTGGGACCAGGCCAAGACCGCCGCCAAGGCGACCGTGGAGGGGTGATGGCGACCGCCGCGCCCGCGATACCGAAAAAGGTCGACGCGCAGACCGCCGAGCAGTATCGCTCCTACCTGCGCCAGATGCTCCTGATCCGGCGGTTCGAGGAGAAGGCCGGGGAGGCCTACTCCCTGGGCCAGATCGGTGGTTTCTGCCACCTCTATATCGGTCAGGAAGCGGTGGCGGTCGGCTCCATCGCCGCCCTGCGCCACGACGACGTGCTGACCTGCAGCTACCGCGACCACGGCCACGCCCTGGCCCGCGGGATCAGCGCACGGGCCATCATGGCGGAGCTCTTCGGCAAGGCGACCGGGTGCACCAAGGGGAAGGGGGGCTCGATGCACCTCTTCGACGCCTCCAAGGGATTCCTGGGCGGCCACGGCATCGTCGGCGCGCACATCCCCATCACCACCGGGATGGCATTCGCCTTCAAGTACCGCGGCGGCGACCAGGTGGCCGTCTGTTACTTCGGCGAGGCGGCGGTGAACAACGGCGCCTTCCACGAGGCGCTCAACATGGCCGCGCTCTGGAAGCTCCCTGCGATCTTCATCTGCGAGAACAACCGGTACGGGATGGGCACCGCGCTCGAGCGGGCCAGCGCCATCTACGACATCTCCGAGCGGGCCTGCTCCTACGACATGGACAACGAGGTGGTCGACGGCCAAGACGTCCTGGCGATGCGGGCCGCGATGGACCGCGCCGTGACCCGGGGCCGGAAGGAGAGCCTGCCGACCCTGCTCGAGGTGCGTACCTACCGCTTCATGGGCCACTCGATGTCCGACCCGATCCACGGGCACTATCGCACCAAGGAAGAGGTCGAGGAGCAGCGGAAGCGCGACCCGATCGCGGTATGGGGCGAGGCGCTCCGGACCGCCAAACTCATCGAC
>JANLXK010000251.1:0-4020 GCA_031365045.1 Gemmatimonadota bacterium
CCGCCACCCTCGCCCTCGTCTGGCTGGGCGCCTGGTGGCTCACCGGCCTCGTGGCGCTCGTGGCAATGCTCGGCGTGCACGAGGTGTATCGCTTCGCCCTGCAGAAGGGGGTGCATCCCTTCCACGGGCTCGGCCTCCTCGTCGCGGCGCTGGTCCCCGTGGGCGTCTGGCTCGTGGTGGGGCCGGCGCAGCTCGACGTCGTCCGCTATCTCCCCTTCGCCCCGCTCGGCCTCCTGGTACTCCTCGTCATGGCCCTCGCCACTCGGAATCCGGACCATGCGCCGATGGCGAGTGTCGCCGTGACCTGGTTCGGCGTGGCGTACGCGGCGGTCCTCCCGAGCTACCTCCTCGTGCTCCGGCACGGTAGTGGGCTCGGTGAGAAGTCGTGGAATGGCGTGTGGCTGACCTTCTTCCCCCTCGTGCTGGTCTGGGCCTGCGACACCGCCGCGATGTTCGCCGGGAAGTTGCTGGGCGGGCCGAAGCTCGCGCCGGTGGTGAGCCCGGGAAAGACCTGGTCGGGGACCATCGTCGGCGCGCTGGCAGCGATCGGGGTGGCGCCCGGCTACTACGTGCTGGCGCTCAAGCCCTACGGCGTGATGCTCGAACTCTGGCAGGTGCTGGCCTTCGGTGCGATCGTCGGCATCGTCGGCCAGATCGGCGACCTTGCCGAGTCGCTGCTCAAGCGGGAGGCGGGGATGAAGGACTCGAGCAACATGATCCCGGGCCACGGCGGCGTCCTCGACCGCTTCGACTCCCTCTACTTCGTCCTTCCCACCGCCGCCGCGCTCTACCGGGCCTTCGGGCTCCTTTGACCGTGCGCGGTGTCGCCCTGCTCGGATCCACCGGATCCATCGGCGTGAGCACCCTCAAGGTGCTCGCGCGTCACCCCGACCGCTTCCGCCTCGTCACGATGACGGGGGGGAAGAATCGAGCGTTGCTCGAAGAGCAGGTCGCGCGCTGGAAGCCGCAGTACGCCGGGCTGGCGCAGGCCGATGGCAAGAACGGCGTCGTGACCGGTCCCGCCTGTCTCGTCGAAGCGGCGACCCACCCGGACGTGGATGTGGTCGTGAACGCGGTGGTCGGGGCGGCCGGGCTCGACGCCACCCTCGCCGCCCTCCGCGCCGGCAAGCGGGTGGCGCTTGCCAACAAGGAAACGCTCGTGATGGCCGGCGAGCTGGTGGCCGAAGCGGCGCGCCAGGGCGGCGGCGAGGTGATCCCGGTTGACTCGGAGCACAGTGCGGTGCTCCAGTGCCTCGACGGCAAGGAGTCGGCCCCGGCGCGCCTTATCCTGACCGCCAGCGGCGGACCGTTCCGCACCTGGGAGCCCGCCCGCATCGCGACCGCGACCCGGGAGGACGCGCTCAAGCACCCCACCTGGCAGATGGGGGCCAAGATCACGGTCGACAGCGCCACCCTCGCCAACAAGGCGCTCGAGGTGATCGAGGCGCATTTCCTCTTCGGCCTGCCGTACGACGCCATCGAGGTGGTGGTCCACCCGCAAAGCATCATCCACGCCTTCGTCGAGTTCGTCGACGGGAGCGTGCTCGCGCAGATGGGGTTCCCCACGATGGAGCTCCCGATCCTGTACGCCCTGACGTACCCCGGCCGGGTGGCCGACGCGGGGGCGCGGCGCTTCGATCCGGTCGCCGCCGGCGACCTCACCTTCGAGCCGGTCCGGCCCGAGGTGTTCCGCGCCTTCGCGCTCGGCGTCGCCGCGGCCCGTCGTGGCGGTACCTTCCCGGCCGCCTTCAACGCCGCCAACGAGGTGGCCGTCGCCGCCTTCCTGGACGGCCGCATCACCTTCGGCCGCATCGCCGAGGTGATCGAGCGGGTGCTCGACCACCATCCGGACGAGGCGGCCCGTGACCTCGCCACCGTGCGTGCCGCGGACAGTTCGGCCCGCACCGCCGCCAACCTGGCCCTCGCATGAACACGCTTTACACCATCGCCGTCCTGCTCGTCGTCCTCGGGATCCTGATCTTCATCCACGAAGCGGGGCATTTCCTCGCTGCCAAGTGGGCCGGGATCTGGGTGCATCGCTTCGCGCTCGGCCTCGGCACGCCGATCCCTGGGCTCGCCTTCACGCGCGGTGGCACCGAGTACGCCATCTGCTGGGTCCCCCTCGGCGGGTACGTGAAGATGGCCAGCCGGGAAGAGGAGGCCACCACCAGCGCGCTCGAAGGGGGGGCCTCGGCGACAGTCGTCCCTCCCGGCATGTTCTACGAGGACAAGCCGGTCTGGAAACGGATGATCGTGACGCTGGCCGGTGTGACGATGAACACCCTCTTCGCCATCTTCGTCTTCTTCGGACTCGCCCTCAAGAATGGCCGTTCCATCGATCCCGAGACGCGGGTCGGACGGGTGGTCATCGCGGCCCTTCCCCGGGGCGCGGAAGCGCTGCGCCAGCTCAAGCCGGGCGACCACGTGACCGCGGTGTCCGGGGTCCGGGTCAACTCGTGGGATGACGTGATGAACGGCATCGCCACCACGGCGGGCAACGACGTGGCGGTGACGGTCAATGACTCACTCACCGTCCTGCTCCGGCTCCACAGCGACCAGCTGCGCGAGCGGAGCGAGGCGGCGCTGGCGGTGCAGCCGTATCGTGCCGCCGTCGTGGGCGGCGTCGTGGCCGGGCACGCCGCCGATCATGCGGGGCTCGTGGTCGGCGACACGGTGCTGCGTGTCGATGGCAAGGCGATCGGGCAGTGGTACGACATGACCGATATCGTCATCGCGGCCGCCGGGCGCCCGCTCGTGTTCGAGGTCATGGGGCCCAAGGGGGGCCGCACCCTGACGATCACCCCGGAAGCGCAGAAGGATTCGGCCGGGAAGGAGGTCGGCCGGATCGGCATCGAACTGATCCCGCCCTTCGTGACCGAGCCGTACACTGTCGCCGGCGCGTTCATGGCCGGGTTGGGTGCCACTGAGGCCGCGTCGTTGCAGATCTACCGCACCATCCGCGGGATGGCGACCCGACGAGTCTCGACCCGCGACCTCGGCGGCCCCATCCTCATCGGCCAGCTGGCCGCGCAGAGCGCGCGCCTGGGATTGGGGGTCTTCCTCGGCTTCCTCGGGCTCATCTCGATCAACCTGGCCATCCTCAATCTCCTGCCGATCCCGATCCTCGATGGCGGGCAGGCGGTGTTCCTGATCTACGAAGGGATCTTCCGGAAGCCGATGCCGCTCAAGGCGCGCGAAGCCCTGATGACGATCGGACTGGTGCTGATCGGGCTCCTCATGATCGTGGCCAACTGGAATGACATCCGGAGGACGTTCTTCGGGGGGTGAAGATCGTTGGGAGTTGGGAGTCAGGAGGGTAGCAATGCAAAGGCCCGTGCTATTGAGCGCGGGCCTTCGTACTACACCCCTCCCAACTCCGAACTCCCGGCTCCTACCAGGGCCGCCACCACTTCTTGTCCTTGTCCGGCTCCTTCTGCGCCGGGATGGTGGTCGTGATCGCTCTCCCGTAGGCCTCGGGGACCTTGAAGCTCCTGGTGTCGCGGTTGGGATCGTGCATCGCCTCGAGCTCGGCGAGGAGTTCGTCGGCCGAGGCGGGGCGGTCGTCGGGGTGCTTGGCGAGGAGCCGGAGGATGATCCGTTCCAGCTTCTTCGACATGTCGGGGTGCGTCGCCCGGGGCGGGGCGGGGGCCTCCTCGACGTGCATCCGGGCCAGCTCGTACCAATCCTTTGACTTGAAGGGGAGGTCGCCGGTGGCGGCCTTGTAGAGCGTGATCCCGAGGGAGTAGAGGTCGGTCCGGCCGTCGAGGGGGCGACCCTGGGCTTGTTCGGGGCTCAGGTAGTGGGGGGTCCCGATGGTCATGTTGACCCCGGTGGCCGAGACGTAGCCGGAGACCGCCCGGGCGATCCCGAAGTCGCTCACCACGGCCCCGCCGTCGGGGGCGATGAGGATATTGTCGGGCTTGATGTCCCGGTGGACCACCCCTTGCCCGTGGGCGAAGGCGAGGGCTTCAGTGACGTCCCGCATGACCCCGATCAGCTGGTTCTCAGGGAGGGGGCCCT
>JANLXK010000262.1:0-1104 GCA_031365045.1 Gemmatimonadota bacterium
CTGCTCCGCATCGAGGAGGAGCTAGGCGAAGACGCGCGGTATGCCGGTTGGACCGCGTTCCCTCGCGCGAAGCGTGCCAAGTAGGGGACGGATCGAGGGCCGATGGGTAAGCTGATCCGGTTCCGGCGAAAGGCGAAGGCCAAAGACGAGGCCGCCCGAGCGCTGTTTCCGCCGTTCCTGTCCGGCGCGACCGACGCGCGCCCAGCGGCGTTTCTCTCCGACGCCAGCGCCAGCGTAGACGCAACGCGTCCGGGGACGAGCCCGGACCCCGTGGTCGCACGCAAGAAGGTCCGAAGGCAGCGCGGAGCCGTCCTCGCGTTCGCCGTCATCTTCCTCGGAGGCGCCGCCGCCGCCCTGTTCGGCGACCACGGCTACCTCGACGTGAGACGCCAGCAGCTTCGTTACGACGAGCTCAAAGCCGTCCACGCGGCGCGTCGTCTGCACGTGGACGCCCTACGCTACGAGATCGAGCGCCTGACCACCGACCCCTCCGCCCTCGAGCGAATCGCCCGCGAGGATCTCGGCTACGTCGCCAAGGACGAGCTCACGCTCCTGCTCCCCGGCGAGGACCCGGGCGGGCCTCACGGCCTTGACGCGAAGGGCGGATCTGGTATCGTTCCGGCCGTCAGAAGCACACCATGACGCGGGGTGGAGCAGCCCGGTAGCTCGTTGGGCTCATAACCCAAAGGTCGCAGGTTCAAATCCTGCCCCCGCTACCAGTCCACAGGTGGAATTTGCAGGTAACAAGCTCCCGACAGCCGGGAGTGTGCGCATCTGCACGTCGAGCCGGGCGTCACCGGGAACGACGCTGACGCCGCCCACGAACGCCCGCACGAACTCCTTCCGGTCTTCCATGCTCGCCGACTCCATCAGGCGTGGCAGGTCGTGAAGCGACGCCAGGCCATTCCGTAAGACGGCGTCGGCGTCGATGGGATCGTAGGGTGCGGTTTCAAGCGACTCGCTGCGAGCCTGCAACTTGCGCCGTTCGGTTCCCATGTCGCGAAGCTTGGCGTCCACGAAGCCCTTCGTGTCGGCCGACATGTTTTCGAGGAGCACGTTGGCCTTCTCGTCGATCTCTCTGATCCGGGCTCGGACGGTTGTCAG
>JANLXK010000547.1:0-2544 GCA_031365045.1 Gemmatimonadota bacterium
CCTCGCCCCGTCCGCGCATCCAGAGACGCAGCGTGCGGTACTTCAGCAGGTTCTGGGGACCGGCGATGAACCGGAAGTAGCCCTCCGCCCGTTCCCCTTCCCGGAGGTCGTGCCCGAGGATCCGGAGCGAATGTTCGTTGATCTGCTGGCCCCCGGTGGCGTCGTTGCGCGCGGCCTCGTCGATCACCCCCGGCGGGGGTTCGTAGCCGAGTTCCCGATTCTCGGTCGAGATCGAGGTGACCACGACGTCACCGTGGGGCTGGGCGGTGGCGCCGCCGAGCCCGAGCACCGGCGCATCGGAGCGCCGCACCCAGGGGGAGCCGGTGAAGCGCATCCGCGCGATCGCGAACCGGGCCACGCGGTCGGGGGCCCCGCCATCCTCGGGGGCCACGAGCGTCAGCCGGAGGTGCTGGATCAGGCGGGGATTGGGGGCGCCGAGCGAAATCGCGCCGGGCCCCCGCAGCGGGATGCGATACAGCCGCCACCCGGTGCCGCCGTTCCGGACGAAGTAGCGCGGATCGCCCAGGGCCACGACGTAGCGCAGCACGTGGTCGCCGACGCCACCGATGTCGAGGACGTTGTCGCCGTTCAGGTCCTCGGTATCAAGGGTGCCGTTCCCGCGGGTGCAGCGGACATTGAGATCCCCCCACCGGTAGAGGGAGACCACGGAAGAAAGGGCCTGCCCGCAGGTGGGGACCTCCTGGGTCGGCACACCGTTGACGACCAGCGAATCGAGATGATCGATGAGGATCCCGTTGTCGTCAAGCTGGGCGTTGAACACCCCGGTCGGTTCCCGTTCGGTGTCGAGCCGGCCGGCGCCGGCGTAGCGTCGTCCCGACCAGGCCGAATCGGGGCCCGCGACGACCAGGCTCTCCGGCGCGATCCCGAGGGCGTCCTCGCCGACGGTCCCGAGGTCCACCACGAGACGGACACCGGCGGGGTCCGCGGTCGCGGAGGCGCCCTCGAAGACCCAGAACTCGAGGAACTCGTTCTGGGACAGGTCGGTCCCCGTGGTCGAGAGGGAGGTGGCCATCGAGCGCCAGCGGGGGCGGAGATCGCGCCGGGGCAGCGACCAGCGCGAGCTGTTGTCGCGCATCACGAATCCGCCCGCGGTGTCCGCGTGCAGCGTGAGGTAGAGGACCGTCTCGATGGGTGCGGAGCCGCCGGTGATGCGGATCAGGCTGTCGATGTCCTGGGTGCGGACCACGACCGGCGCGCCACTGTTGTTGGCGACCAGGTTCTGCCAGGTGAGCTGCACCGCATCCGCGGAGTCGAGTCCTCCGCCGAGCCCGATGTCCTCCAGGCCATCCGGCTGCTCCGGCCGGCCGGAGAATCCCCAGCTGCTCTCGCGCAGGGAGACCGGCAGCCCGCTGCCTCCCTCGAATTCCTCGAGGTAGGCCTGACCGGCGCGGTTGGCCTGCGGGGCGGTGAAGGCGAACTCCCCCTGCAGGGCGAGCGACGAGGGGACCTCGGTCCCCCCCGAAACCAGCGAATTCATCGCGCGGGTGGCCCACGCGGGGCGGAACCGGAAATCGCCGGTGACCCCACCCACGAAGTTGGCTTTCGGCTCAAACCCCACCGGCGGGCGATTGAAGACGGTGTTCTCCCGCTGGTAGATCCCGATGAGGTTCAACGTCCCCGCCTGCCCCACCTTGTAGGTCGAGGTGAGCCCGTAGATCGTGGTCGGCGCCACGGCGAAGATCCCCCGCTCCTCGAACCGCGCGGTCACCGTCGTCTGCCCGGTGCCGAAGAGGATCTCGGGATCGAGGAAGGTCACCCGGCCCAGTTCGTAGGAGATGGTGTAGTCCACGCCCCGTTGGAGCACCCGCCCGCCGGCGCGGATCTGTTCGCTCCCGTCGCGGATCTGGAAGGCGTTGAGCTCGATCAGGCTCCGGTCCCCCCCGCCGGCCGCGTTGTACTGGAGCCGGAACTGGAACCGTGGCGACGGTCCCTGCGAGAAGAGCAGGTAGAGCGGCGTGCGGTAGAGCGAATCGGTGCGCTCGGCCGGCGTGAGCTTCCCCGCGTCCGCGAAGGGTTGCAGGTGCGGGAAGATGATGAACGACTCGCGCATCCGCTCCGTCGCGACCACATCGCGGGTCCGGGGGAAGACCCGGTTGGCGACGTCGATCACGTCGGGATCGGTCGGGACCGCGAGTCCGAGGAGGGCCAGATAGGTCGCCGCTCCCTGGGCCGGGCTCTCGGAGCGATTGAGGGTCAGGTCGACCTTCAGACTGGCGCGATCGAGGTCGGCCCCGGCCACCCGGTACACGTTCCGCATCTCGTACCGGAAGGTCGGCACCTCGGCCCCGCGCCGCGGTTCGTTCACCAGCAGGACGCTGTCGCTGGCCGCCGGATCGTCCCGCGAGGGGAAACTTCCGACGAGGACGTTGGTCGCGGTCCGATAGCTGACGGCGAGGTAGTCCCCGATGTCCAGCCGGTTGGTGAGCGCGACCCAGAGCCCGGACGGATCCAGGACGTAGTCCTGCCCTTCCTGCAGCAGGGTCCACGGCAACTGGCCGGTACGCTGGTCGCGGTCCGGCCGGC
>JANLXK010000303.1:0-20027 GCA_031365045.1 Gemmatimonadota bacterium
CGGTAGGCGCGGTAGGCGCGATATGCGCGACCGGCGCAGGAGTGGGTGCAGGCACGACCTCAGGCACCTCGTGTGCCTCGGTGCCTGCTGCCGGTAGCGCCTCGGCGAAGATATCCGCCAGCCACGAACCGACCGTCACGCGGGCGGCCGGGGCCGTCGCACCGGGGGCCGGTGCCGGCGGCGGCGTCAGTTCCATCTCGTCGAGCGAGTCGGTGCTGCCGCTCACCGCGGGCTCGTGCCGCACCGGCGCCGCGCCCCCGACGAACATCTCGAGCTCGACGATCCGGTCGGCGAACCGCGGGTCGGCCGGGCTCCGGGCCGAGAGCTGGCGATAGACCTCGAGCGCTTCGACCAGATGTCCCTGCGAGGCGTACAGCTCGGCCATCGCCTCGGTCACTACCGGTTCCGGCTCCGCCACGGCGGGCTCGGGATCCTCAGGCACCAGCGCTGCCGGCGCGATGAAGGGGACCTGCATGGACGCCCGCAGTTCCGGCGCTGGCTCGATGAACGCGAGGTCGGTGCCCCCGGTCTCGAGCGGGTCGCTGCCGACGGCCGAGTGCACGTCGAGCGTGTCGGCGTCGGAGGAGACCTGGAACTCGTTCGCGCCACTGCGCCGCTGGAGCGTCTCCGCGGCGGAGCTTTCCTGGAATTCGTTGGTCGTGGCGGCGCCGAGCTCGATCTCCTGCTCCAGTTCGAGCAACGACTCCGCCGGCGCACCAGGGGCCTCTTCCGAATCGGGCAGCGAGGCACCGGAGATCGTCTCGAGACCCAGAAGCGAGGCCCGCGGCACCTCCGTGGCGTCGATGTCCCCGCTGTTCGGTTCGAATCCCGGCGTCGCGCCGATGCTCCGCACTTCCTCCGCCGTCAGCCCGACGGGGTCGATCCCCGCCATCCGCTCGGTGGGCGCGTCCCCCCCGCCTTCGAACGAGGTCGGCTCGAGCGCGGCCATCTGCCTCACGTCGCCCGCGGTCTGCTCCGTCTGCGCCTCCTCGCTCAAGGGCATCAGCGGGAGGGGCTCCAGCGGCTGGTCGAGCGGAGCGACGACCGGACTGAACGCGGGGCGGGAGGAGGGTGCGCTGAGGGCCGGGATCTCGACCGTCTTCACCACCGGCGGCTTCACCGCTTCGAACGGGGCCACGGTCTTCTCTGGTTCCGCCGCCGCGGGGACCGCCCCCGTGCCGATCTCGGCCTCCGACGGGGGATGGATCTCGACCACCGGGGCCTGGATCTCGGCGATATCCTCCATCTGCATCGGGACGATCCCCGACAGCCGCACTTCCTGGTGGGCCTGGATCGAGCTCCCCAGCCGGTCCACCTGCTTCTGCGCCTCTTCGTTCCCCGGATCGACCGTGAGGAGCTGCCCCGACCAGCGGAGCGCCTCGCTCGATTCCCCTTCCAGCTCCGCGAGGTCGGCCAGCGCCTTCAGGGCGATGACGCTCTCCGGATCGAGCTCGATCACCCGGCCGAACGCCTCGCGGGCCTTCACCCGGTCCCCGATGGCCATCTGGACGCGACCGAGCACCACCCGCGCCGAGACGTAGTCGGGGTGGTTCTTGAGGCCGGCCTCCAGCACCTCCAATGCCTTGGGGTGCTGGCCGTCCTTTCGATACGCATCGGCCAGGGAGGCGAAGAGACGACCCTTCGGGTTCTCCCGGACGAGGCGTTCGAGCTTCTCGATCTCGCTTGCGGCCATTCCGGTCAGTAGGCTCTAAGTTGTTGTGGGGATTGAATTAAAGTGTAGCGCCCGCAGGGGGAGGTGTCAACGCCGCGGGGAGCCCTGCGGCTTGAGATTACGCGTTGTCCCGCTTAGACTTGGGCCTCTTTTCGGCACTCTCGGCCGGCCCCGTTCCATCGCGATGAGTCTATGAACTTCTTCCGCAAGCTCGCGGGGCCCATGGTGGCCCTGGTCAGTATCACCTTCCTCGCCTGGATGGTCTTCGACTTGAGCGGCATCACCGGGAATAGCGGATTCGCCCGCTCCCGCGCTGCCGGCTCGGTCAACGACCTGTCCTTGGACTCCCGCGACTACGAGCTCATGGTCCAGCGGGCCTCCGAGCAGCAGCAGCGGCAGAATCAGGGGACCCTGGGAGCCGATGACTTCGCCCGGCTCCGCGACCAGGTCTGGAGCGAGTGGGTCGACCAGGCGGTGCTGGTCTCCGAGTACCACCGCCGCGGCCTGTCGGTGAGCGACGAGGAGCTGGCGGAGGCCATCCGCACCACGCCCCTCCCCGAGATCGCGCAGAACGAGACCTTCCAGACCAACGGCCAGTTCGACATGGCCAAGTACCAGCGGTGGCTCTCGTCCGGGAGCGCGGCGCAGATCCTCCCCGCCCTCGAGGAGCGCTACCGCTCCGAGATGATGCGGGCCAAGCTGCTCCGCGTCATCTCCGCCGACATCTTCGTCTCCGACGCCGAGCTCTGGCTCCGGTTCCGCGACGAGCACGAACAGGTGAAGGTCGACCTCGCCGCCATCATCCCGCGGAACGCCGTGCCCGACGCGACGGTGCCGGTGACCGACGCGGAGGTGCAGGCGTACTACCGCGCGCACGGCGACCAGTTCGAACGCGCCGAGACCGCCTATCTCAGCTACGTGATGGTCCCTCGCGGGCTCGACCCCGCGGACAGCGCGGCTGCCCTGTCGCGGATCCGCGACGTGCGCGCCGAGATCGTGGCGGGCGCCAAGTTCGAGGATGTGGCCCGCCGGGAATCCCAGGATGCCGTTTCCGCCGCCAAGGGGGGCGATCTCGGCGAGTGGACCCGCGGCCAGATGGTCGCCCAATTCGACTCGGTGGCCTTCAAGCTCCCCGTCGGCCAGCTCTCCGGACCGTTCCTCTCGCCGTTCGGCTACCACATTCTCCAGGTGACCGGCCGGACCGGGAACAAGGTGAAGGGGCGCCACATCCTGGTGAACATCGAGCTCGCCGGCCCCCACCGCGAACGGGTCGATGCCGTCGCCGACTCGCTCGAACGGATCGCCGCCGACCGAGTCGATCCTGCGGCCCTCGACACCGCCGCGCGCGCCCTCGGGCTCCGCGTGATGCGCGCCCTGCCACTGCAGAAGGGCACGAGCCTGCAGGCAGGGGCCAGCGTCGTCCCCAACGTGGGGACCTGGGCCTTCCAGCGCGCCACCGCCGGCGCCATCGGCAACGTCGAAGAGACCACCGATGCACTCTACCTCTTCCGGATCGACAGCCTGACCCCGGCCGGCATCCCGGCCCTCGAGACGATCCGTCCCACGGTCGAGCACGAGGCCCGCCAGGCCAAGAAGTGGGAACGGGCCCGCGCCATCGGGGTCGACCTCCAGAAGCGGCTCGACGAGGGCGCCACCCTCGACATGGCGGCCCGCGCCCTCGGCCTCCCGCACCAGGTCCTGGGGCCGTTCACACGGGTCAATCCTCCGCTGCCCAACCCGACCTTCATCGGGACCGCGTTCAGCCTGCAGCCGGGCCAGCGGAGCCACGTGATCGACACCCCCGAGGGGCTCTACCTCGTGGAGTCGGTCCAGCGTACCCCGGCCGACAGTGCGGCCTTCGTCCGGCAGAAGGACGAGCTCTGGACCCGCACCATCGCCCTGCTGCGGCAGGACCGGGTCCGGCTCTACATGCAGGCGCTCCACGACAATGCCAAGATCGTCGACTACCGCGAGGACATCCTCCGCGAATCGGAGAAGGCCCGCGCGGCGGCCGACGCCCAGACGGCGGCAGGTCGGTAGGCGCACAGGCGCACAGGCGCACAGGCGCACAGGCGCACAGGCGCACAGGCGCACCAGAAACGAAAAGGCCCTCCCAGTATCTCGGGAGGGCCTCTTCTTTGTTGGCTGATCGTCTGTGCGACCGTGCGACCGTGCGCTATTGCGACAGCCGCTTCGGCCCGCCCTGTGCCGGGGGCTCGGTCGGCGGGGTCTCGAGCTGACGCTGCGAGGCGTTCAACTGGTTGGACGAGCCGCCCGGCGGCAGCGCCGAGTCACCGGCGTCGGAGAGGCTCCGCTTGAACTCGCGGATGCCCTTGCCGATGGAGCCGCCGATCTCGGGGAGCCGCTTGGCCCCGAAGAGGAGCAGCAGCGCCACGACGATCAGCATGATCTCGGTGAAGCCCAGGTTGCCCATGCGACCCTCTGACTCTTAGAAGAGTGAACGCGCGATCAGGTAGGCCAGCAGGACGCCGACCAGGCTGAGCAGCGACACGTGGAGACCGACCGGACCCAAGGTGAAGCTAACCACAAGCAGGTCGAGAGAGACAGGGCCGACCGTGGGAGTGACCGTATACGTGAAGAACGCCTTGGCCGCGCTGTCGGGCAGGAAGCGCTGGAGCAGCGCGTTAAGGAACCCCCCTACCACGAAGCCGGAGACCAGCACCCCCAGGTAGAATCCTGGACGCCGCGGACCCGAAGGCATCAGCTCCGCCGCTCGAGCACGTAGGGGATCGAGGCCCGGAGCGCATCGCGCGCCGCGGAGGCCGGGAGGACGTCGAGCGCCCGTTCGGCCCCTTCCGCGTGCCCCTGGGCCCGTTCGCGGGCGTACTCCAGGCCGCCGTGCGCCGTCACCGCCGCCACCACCGCCGCGATCCGGTCGTCCGACGGGGACGGGTCGGCCATCAGGCCCTGGACCATCTTCCGGTCCGCGGCGCTGAAGCGCGGCAGTGCGGCGATCAGGGGGAGCGTCACCTTGTGCTCCCGGAGGTCCCCCCCCACCGGCTTCCCGGTCTCCGCCTCGTCGCCGACGTAGTCCAGCAGGTCGTCGGTGATCTGGAACGCCATCCCCAGCTGCTCGCCGAAGGTGCGGAGCGCGGCGCGCTGGGCAGCCGGCGCCCGGAGCGCCCCCACCTCGCACGCCCCCGAGAGGAGCGAGGCGGTCTTGGAGCGGATCAGCAGGTCGTACGCGAGCTCATCGAAACCGAGGCCGTCGTGGGCGATGAGTTGCCGCATCTCGCCCATCGTCATTTCGTTGGTCACGCGCGAGAGCACCACGAGCGCATCGAGGTCCTGCATCCGCACCAGTTCGATCACCGCGCGCGAATACAGGTAGTCGCCCATGATGACCGACACCTGGTGGCTGAACAACGCGTTGATCGTCGGCATCCCGCGCCGGAGCACCGAATGGTCCACCGCGTCGTCGTGCACGAGGGTGGCCAGGTGGATCAGCTCGAGGATCCCGGCGAACGTCCCCGCGCGCGGATCGCGCATCCCGGTCGCCTCGTCGGCCAGGAGCAGGAGCGTGGGCCGGAAGAGCTTCCCCTGCATCTGCAGCAGGTGCCCATTGACCTCGGCGATCAGCGGGAAATCGGCCTCGATGAGGCGGCGGATCTCCCCGCGCACCCGCTCGAGCCCACTGCGCACGGGGGCCTGGACGTCGGCGAGCGCCACCGACGCGGCGGGGGTGGTCACCTGAGCGCCTTCACCCGGGCGGCGGTGTCGAGGAACTTGATGTTGACCCCGGTGACGTGCTCATAGGCCCCCTGCGCTTCGCTCATCTTCTGCTGCGCCTCATACGACCGACCCAGCCAGTAGTAGAGTCCGAGCTTCTCCTCATCGCTCCCGCCGAGGCTCTCGGCGGCGCGCTTCAGGATCGTCTCCGCCACCGCGTACTGCTCCTTCTCGAAGAAGGCGGTGCCGAGCGCTTCGGAGCCCTTCAACTTCCCTTCCGGGGCGCGGAGGGCCTTCTGGAATTCCCCGATCGCCTCGTCGAGCAGTCCCATCTCCTTGAACGCCACGCCCAGGTCGTAGTGGGTCTGGAAATCCTCCTCCGCCACCGTCTTCTCGATCCCCTGCTTGAAGGCGGAGAGCATCGAGGAGAAGTCCTTCTCCTCGTCCCCCGAGGGCTCTTCCTCCTCGATCCGCATCCGTGTGCTGGCGGGCTCGTCGTCGTCCATGATGAACGACCCGAGGTCCACGAACCCGTCCTGCGCCACCGGCACGGGCCGGGAGGCGCGGGGGATGATCGGAGCACCGGCGGCCGGCGCCACCGGCTTCGCGGGCGCCGCCTTGGCGGGTGCGGCGGGCTTGGCCGGCGGGGTCTCCTCGCCGGCCAGGGTCAGCAGCGCCGTCGCCGCGCGCTGGTTGCCCGGATCGTGCTCCGCCACCCGGCGGTACACCGCCACGGCCTTGTCGACCGTGCCGCTCCGGAGCAGCGCGTCACCGAGTTCGAGGTAGCTGTCGACCAGATATTCCCGGTCGCCCAGGCGGAACGCGAGTTCGACGCGCTTCTGGTAGAACCGCACCGCGGTGGTGTCGAGGCTGATGAGCTCGTTGGTGATGTCGAGCGCCTTGGGCCACTCTTCCTTGGCCTCATAGCGGTCGAGCGCCAGCTCCAGCTCCTCGTGCCCCCGCTGGGTCTCGCCGGCGGCAAGCAGCGCCTCGCCCAGGGAGCGATGGTGCTCCGGGTTCTCCGGGTCGTCGATGATCTGGTCTTCGAGCTCCGCGGTCGAGAGCTGGCGCGGCGCCTCGGCCTCGATGAATTCGAGCGGCTCCTCCAGCGCCGGCGCTTCCACCTCCGGCTCGTCGATCGCACCGGGCTCGAACGTGTGCCCGGTGTAGGCGGAGTGCCCGCCCGTGGCGCGGAGGACCGGCGAGGTCGGCTCGTCGGCAGTGGACGCCTCGAATCCGCTCTCAGGGGCGGCGTCGAGTCCGAAGTCTGCCGACACCTCCGGCTCGACCAGTTCGATATCCGACGAAGTGATCTCGTCGGGGGAGTCGATCGAGACGAGGTCCGGCAGGTCGTCCGCCACTTCGAGGTCGGGGAGGTCCTCGGAGGCGAGGTCGGCGCCGTCGAGCATCAGGCCATCGATGGCGTTCGACTCGATCGCCAACTCTTCGTCGATGACCGGCGTCGCGTCCTCGTCCATCAGGCTGGTCCGTTCGATGACCAGCGGTTCCGGCGGCAGCGGCGGCTTCGGTGCGGCAGGCTTCGGCGGTGCGGGGGCCGCGACCGGCGGCTTCGGGGCCGGGGGAGCCGCGGGCTTCGGCGCGGGGGGCGGCACGGCCGGCTTGGGCGGTGCCGGCGGCGGAGCGGCGGGCTTGGCCGGAGCGGCAGGCGCGGCGGCCTTGATCGGTGCCGCCGCGGCCGCCGCTTCTTCCTCGTCGCCGTAGCTGAGGAACACCAGGTCCCCAGCCTTCGGCTTGATGGCGGTCGACATCCGGCTGGGCCGGCGCACCGTGGTCGACGAGCGCCCCTCGGTCAGGGTCGCCAGGTCGGTCACCAGCTGCTGCAGCTTGGGATTGTCCGCGTGCTCGCGCGCGGCGGCGTTGATCAGCTCCACCACGAGCATCCGGAGCTCCGCCACGTCGGCGAACTGCTCCGCGAACTTCTTCGCCGCCTCCGCGGCCTCCTCGAGCTTGTTGAACGCGTTCATGCGCTCGACGTACTCGATGAGGTTCTTCTTGGCGTCGCTGACGACGTTCTTGCGGGCGTGCAGCTGGGCGAGCTTCAGGTACACCTGCACCCGCCCCGGATTGACCCGGAGGATCTTGCCGCAGAGCGCGATGGCGTTGTTGGTGAATCCCTGGTCGGTGTAGAGGTCCACCGCGCGCTCGAACACCTGCACCGCGGCGGCCGGTTCGTTGGCCTTCAGGTGCAGGTCGCCGACCTTGTTGTAGACGCCGACGTCCGGGGAGGGATCCGCCCCGGATTCGTACTCCTGGATGGCCTTTTGGTAGACCTCGATGGCCCGGCGCCAGTCCTGCGCCGCCTCGAATTTCCGAGCGTTCTCTTTGATCTTTTCGAGGTTCATCCGGGGCGTGTGACGGCGGAGGTCTCTTCGGGACTGCGGGAACCTCCAATAATACCGGCCGCCCCGCCCCGGAGCAAGCCAAGTTCCGGCAGGACTTCGAGTTGGCTCATTCCGGGGGGGCCAGTTCCCCCGCCGCGATCATCTCTCGCAAACGCTCCATGTCAGGAGTGGGAGGCCGGTCGTCACCCAAGGGGGCCACCCCACCGGCACGGACCCGGTCGTACAGCGCCAACACCCCCCGGCCCGGCCGGAGCGGCTTGAGCAGTTCCAGCCCCTGGGCCGCGCAGAGGAGCTCGGTCGCGACCACCCGCTCCCCATTCGCCAGGATCCGGCGGGTCTTGTACGCCGCCGCCATCCCCATCGGGACGAAATCCTCCTGATTGGCGTCGGTCGGGATCGAGCCGATGCTCGCCGGCATGCAGAGTGTCCGCGATTCCGCCACCAGGGAGGCCGCGGTGATCTGGACCATCATATAGCCGGAATGGAGACCGGGATCGTGGGTCAGGAACGCCGGCAATCCGGCGGAAAGGTCGGGATTCACCAGCCGCTCGACCCGCCGTTCGGCCAGCGCCTGCAAGGTCGTCAGGGTCACCGCCAGGAAATCGAGCGCCTGGGCCACCGGCTGCCCGTGGAAATTCCCCCCCGAAAGGACGTCGCCGTTCTCGAACACGAGCGGATTGTCGGTCGAGGCATTCAGTTCGATCTCGACGACCCCGCGCGCGAAGGCGATCGCATCCCAGCAGGCCCCCAGCACCTGCGGGGTGCACCGGAGACTGTAGGCGTCCTGCACCCGTGGATCATGCTCCCGGTGCGACTCCCGGATCTCGCTCGCCTCCAGCAAGTTACGCATCAGGGCGGCCGCCTTGAGCTGGCCGGGATGGGGACGGTTGGCGTGGATCCGTGGATCGAGCGGGGTCGGCGTCCCGCGCAGCGCCTCGAGGCTCATCGCCGCCGCCCCGATGGCGGTGCGCCAGAGCTGCTCGGCGTCGTGCACCAGCAGCGCCAGCAGCGCGGTCTGGGCCTGGGTCCCGTTCAGGAAGGCGAGCCCTTCCTTCGGGCCGAAGGTGTACGGCGTGAGCCCCGCCTGCTTGAGCGCCGGTCCGGCCGGGATCGCCTTCCCGTCGGCGCCGAGGAACTCGCCTTCCCCCATCAGGGTGAGCGCCACATGGGCCAGCGGGGCCAGGTCACCGCTGGCCCCGACGCTCCCCTGCTCCGGCACCAACGGCACGAGCCCCGCCGCGAGCACCTGGAGGAGCGCCTCCACCAGCGCCGGACGCACCCCGCTCGTGGGACGGAGCAGCACATTGGCGCGCAGCGCCATCATCGCGCGCACGACGTCGGGCGGGAGCGGCGCCCCCACCCCGGCCGCGTGACTGCGGACCAGGTTGGTCTGCAACCGCTCGAGCTGGTCGGCATCGATGCGGACGTTGGCCAGCTTCCCGAACCCGGTGTTGATGCCGTAGATCGTGGCGCCGCCGGCCAGGGCCCGCTCCACCAACGCGCGCGAGGCCGCGAGTCGGGCGCGCGCGGCGGGATCGGCGACGACCTGGACCCGGGGGTCGCGCGCCACTCGGACCACATCGGCGAGCGTGAGGGCCTCGCCGGTCAAGGCGATGGTGGTGGTGGGCATGGCGCCATCTTAACAGGAGTCAGGAGGAGCCGAAAGGAGACGAGAGGAGCCGAAAGGAGAATACCGCCTCCTCCCGACTCCTCTCGTCTCCTCCCGGCTCTGCGCGCGGTCGCTATCGGGCCCGCACCAATTCCGGATTCCCCGGATCCGTCTGGAACGCCCAGTCGAGGATCAGGTAGTCGACCCCGACGTGGGTCACCCGCACCCCACCGAAGCGCGGATAGCCGTCGCCGCCGTCGGTGCTGAACACGTACCCCCAACCGGGCACTGCTTCGGCGGCCGCAGTCGAGTATCCGTTGAGCGGCGCCCAGTCGATGTCGGTCAGGTCGCCGACCGGGAGCGCCCCGTAGATCGCGAGGGTCGTCCCGTTCCGGCGCGGCGTCAGCCAGAGCGCTCCGTCGGCGGTCCGCTCGACGCTGAAGTCGGCCGACAGGTTGCTGCCGCTCTTCCCCAGGCCCAGTTCATTGGCGTCGGCTCGGCCGTCGAGATCGAGGTCCTGCCAGAACCGGAAGCCGCTCCCCGCGTCCTGCGCCTGCCGGGCATAGATCACCACGTTGCGGGCATCCGGGCGAGGCGTGTCGTCCCTGATCGGCGACCAGAGGCTCTCATACCCTTCCACGCTCACCGCCGTGACGGCATAGCAGCGCGGCACGCCGTTGGTGAGCGCGCCGACCAGGAATTCGGGTGCGACGGTGGTGCCCTCCAGCGCCCAATCGGACTGACAGAGCCCGGCATCGAGATCATAGCGTGCCCCGTAGATGCGGTAGTGGGAAAAGGCGGCGGGGGCGCCCTGATAGGCGTTGTCGCTCCACGCGAGGGCGATCGCCCGGTCAAGGGTGGTGCTGGTGAGGGCGGCCGGACGGGCCAAGGCGAGCCGTTCGTCGATGGTCACCACCGCACTCGGGTCGCCCTCGACACCGGAGTCATCGGCCGCGACGACGTAATAGTCGAGGAACGGAGCGCCGGCATCGTGGAAACTGGGACTGGTGGTAGACCCGCGGAATTCGAACGAAGAGGAGCCACTCGCTCGGCTGTAGACATGCCAGCCACTGACGTCAGGATCGGAGGTGTTGTCCCACCGGAGGAGGAGACCCGAGGGGGCGGTCCCGGTCCCTACCGGTTCGAGATCGTAGGTGAGCCCGGTAGGGGCCGGGAGGATGGTCGAGGAAGGGTCACCGTAGAACTGATCCGCGCAGGCGGAGACCAGCATCAGGGCGATGAGGGAAGCGGCGGCACGCATCGGAACAACTCCGAGAGGGATACAGCCTTCTTTGCAGGGGGTGTGCCAGTCACCGACTTCAGCGCAAGTGATTGTGCCACAAGCGCTTAGAGCTTGGAGTGAGAAGTTGGGAGGGGTGCGAAGCGGCGATCTCGTCCAGTCGCGAGGTCACCCGCCTTGCACCCCTCCCGACTCCAAACTGCCAACTCCCAACTGACTATCGCGGCAGCGTCGCCTGCTTGTAGTCGAACTTGACCGCCGGCAGGTCGAGGAGCGCGATGTTGAAGTAGAACGCGAAGTTGCCGTTCGGGTTACGCAGGAAGTTGAACGAGGCGCGCCATTCGTGGAGGTCACGCTCGAGGCTGACGATCTGGGACTCGAACCGCTGCTGGGTGAAGTTGTATTGGGTCGACCAGTTGACGGTCCAGAACGCGGTCGGTGCGAAGCTGGTGGTCAGGCCGAGGGAGGCTTGATTCGGCCGCGCGGTCGCGGCGTTCGAATCGGGCCGCTGCCGTGTCAGGGAGAAGTTGAAGCTCGCCTGGAACGGGGTGCGCCCGGTCCGCTCGATCTGGTCGTTGCTGCCGAAGGTGCCGGGGCGCGACTTCCGCGCCGCCTGGGCGACGTAGGACGCCGGGTCCGGCTCAGCGGCGCCTTCCGTCCGGACCGTATCCTTTCCGAGCCCGAGCAGATGACCCAGGCTGCGGAAGGTCCTCCCCGTCACGCCGAAGCTGGCCGACACGCCGGCGAGGAAGGGCTCGAACTCGGCGGTGTCGGTCCCGACGTCGCCGCGCCAGAGATCGTGGGCCAGCGAGGCGTTGAACCCAGGGATCAGGTCGCTCTGGAACGTGTTGCTGAGCGTCGGGGTGATCCACCCGGTCAGGCCCGGCTGCTTGGCGCGCTCGAAATCGTACGCGATCGCGCTCGTCGAGATGCTCAGCAGGCGGTATTTCCGCGCGGTGGAGATCGCCGCCGTGTCGGTCGGCCCGCGCCGGGCCTTGGCCTCGAAGGTCTGGGTGAACCCGAGGCTCGCCGTCTGACTGGCCGGGGCGGTGAGCCGGAGCGACTGTCCCGGGCGCGCGATGGCGCGGGCGTACGCGTCCGGGATGCTGGCCGCCGGCGAATAGCTGAACGAGAGGGTCGGCAGGAAGCTGTGACGGATCCGCGCGATCGGCCCGAACCCCGGAAGGAAGGCGAAGAAGGTCGGGTTGCTCGTGAGCCCGAACTCGGGGCGCTTGGACTGCGCCACGAACTGGCCCGCGGTCAGGCGGTTCCGGAGGAGGAACGGCCCGCCGGTGGCGTTCGAGACCCGGAGCGACGGCGTCACCTTCCACGACCCGCGCAGCAGGATCGGCAGGTTGATCCCGGTGTTCCAGTCGATGCCGGTGTTGAAGTCCCCTTCGGTGATGCGCGTGACCGCGACGGAATCGCTCGGATCCGCCGTGGAGGGGTCGCCGGCGCGGTAGGTCTCACTCCCCCGCCGATCGGTGTAGAAGTCGTTCACGGCGATGCTGTTGGACCAGTTGAACCCGCCGATGCGGAGCGGTGTGGCCACGGAGAAGCTCGTGGTCCGGCTGTCGACGGTGCGGCCGAGCGTATCGACGGTGCCGTCCGGCCGGGCCGCCAGCACGGGGGTCCCGGGGAAATTCAGCGTGCGCGCCCGGCTGAAAGAGAGCGACGGCGACCAGGTCAGGTTCGACGCCAGGTCGATCGGGTTCGGCGAAAAACCGACGGTGGGGAGGTTCTCCGCCACCGAACCGTCGGTGAGGCTCTGCTGCCGGCTCGCGCCGACGTTCAACTGGCCCCAGGCGAATCGCTTGGTGTAATTCGCCTGGCTCTTGACCAACTGGGTATTGCTCAGCGGATCGACCGCGTTGCGGTTGACCACGCTGGTGTTGCTCGAATAGTCCAGGTCGACCCGGAGGGTGGAGGTGAGGGAAAAGCTCTGGTCGTGATGCAGGAGGACGCCCAGGGAAGAGGCGCCGTTGTCCTGGACCTGCCGATTGACGGCGAACGACCCGTTCACGAACCGGTCGAGCCAGCGGTACTGGGTGGCGATCCCCCACTTGTAGTAGCGACTGGCGTACCAGTCGAACCGCGCGAGGGCGTCGAAGTACTCGCTGGGGGCCCAGTAGTACCCGACGTTGGTGACTTGGCGCGAGTAGTTCTTGCTCGGCCGCACGATGTCGTTGATCCCGAACTGGGGCACCAGGATCCCGGAGCGCCGCCCCGGCCGGCCGTCCTGGAAGATGAAGGGGAGCCAGAGCAGCGGGACGTCCCGCACGTACAGGACCGCCGGGCGCGCCACCAGGACCGACCTGGAGATCCACTTGGCCTGGCGGGCGGCGAAGTGGTAGTGCGGGACCGGCAGGTCACAGCTGGTGATGTCCGCCCCGGACGCGTAGATGCGCCGGGCGGTGGAATCCTGGGCCAGGTCTCCCCGCATGAACCACCCGACCCCGTTCTCCTGGAAATTGGTGAGGGCCTCGCTGACCACCGCGCGTTTTTCGCAGGTGTTGTAGCGGAGGCTCTCGCCCACCAGCACGGTCCCCTGGTCGAAGACCTTCGGGTCACCCCGGGCCTCGAGCACGCAGCTCGTCTCCGCATAGCCGATGCGCCGGGCCTCGAGGACGGAGCCGGCGCGATCGGTCATGGCCCTCCCCTCCAGGTCGATCCGTTTCTCCGGCACGTACAGCGTGGCGCTGTCCGCCTGGAACCGGGTCGATTCGTAGCCCTCGCGGTGGAGCAGGGCGTCGAGCACCGAGTCGGACGGGGGGAACTCCCGGGTGGGACCGGTCGGCAGGCCAAGCCGTCGCGCGGCCGCGGTATCGACCGGTGCCCCGGGCCGGACCCCGACGGTGTCGGTGGTGGTCCGAGGCCCGCGGGTGGGCAGCGTGGGCCGGGGGGGCGGCGGCGGGACCTGGGCGTCGAGGCGCGCCGCGCCGCCGAAGGCCAGGCAGAAGAGCACCACCCCCGCGGCGGCCGCGGAGCGGACCTTGCGACGCCAGATGACGATCGACCCGACGTAGCCCACCTCGTACAGCAGGATGAGCGGGATGCTCAGCATCAGCATCGAGAAGACGTCGGTGCCGGGCGACAGCACCGCGCCGGCCACGAGCGCCAGGAGGGTCGCCACCCGCCGGAACCGGGAGAGCGCCGCCGGGGTCACCAGCCCGAAGCTCGCCAGGATCATGATCACGAGCGGGAGCTCGAAGGAGATCCCCATCGCCACCATCAGCTGGACCACGAAGTCGAAATACTTCTCGAACGTGATCATCGTGGCCAGCGAGTCGGTCTGGAAGCTGAACAGCACCTGGAGCGCCTGCGGCACCACGAACACGAAGGCGAGCACGGCCCCCACCAGAAAGAGGCCGACGCCGACGCAGAGCGCGGGCACCACGATCTTCCGCTCGCGCAAGTAGAGCGCGGGCGAGAGGAACCCCCAGATCTGCCAGATGACGACGGGCGACGCCAGGATGCAGCCGAGGATGACCGCCAGCTTGAGGACGATCATCAGCGGCTCGGTGGGCGACAGCACCACCAGCTTGCCCCCGGGCAGGTAGGGGGCGATCGGCGCCTTCAGAACGGCGACGAGGTGGAACTTTTCGACCAGGAACCACCCGGCGACGACGCCGACCATGATGGCCGCGATGGCCTTGAAAATGCGGATCCGGAGCTCCTCGAGGTGATCGAGGAAGCTCATTTCACCGCCGGGCGACTCCTGCACAGGTCCGGTGATGATCGCTCAGCGCCCGAGGGACCGCTGTCGGTCGCGGGCGAGCGCCGCCTCGTCGGAGTTCGGATACGATTGGATCACGCGACCGTAGAAGCTGCGCGCACCGGCGGGATCGCGCCGCTGTTCGGCCAGGAGCCCCAGCTTGTAGAGTGCGGTCGCCGCGCGCGGGGAGGACGCGTACCGGTCCACCACCTGCTGATAGTAGCGCTGGGCCGAGTCGGGGGATTCCGCCGCGAACGACTCCCCGATGAAGTACAGCCCGTCGGCAGCGTGGGCCGACTGGGGATAGCGCCGGAGCAGCTCCCGGAACCCGGTCCGCGCGGTCCTGACGCTCCCCCGCCGGAGCTGCTGCAGGGAGGCCTGGTAGATCTGGTCGGCGCTCGGACCGGCCGACGTGTCGGCGCCACCCGCGCTCGGGACCGGCGCCCCGCCGCTCACCGGCGGAAGGACGGCCGCGCCGCCCGGCGCACCCGACGTGGGCTCGGCGATCTGCTCCCCGCGCGCCTCCAACTGGGTCCTGAGCTCGGTCAGGCGCTGCTGACTCTGCCCGGTGAGCTCCTGGACCTGCACCAGCTGCTGCGCGATGGCGTAGAGCTCGCCCGAAAGATCCCCCTTGATCTGGGTGATCTGCGCCCGGATCGCCTCGACCGAATCGCCGGTGCGCTGGGTCAGTGCGAGCAGCGACCGCACTTCCGCCGCCGAGGCCGAATCCCGCCGCGCCGATTCGGCCCGCATGAGCAGCACGGCGTCTTCCAGACGATGCACGTCGCCCCGGGTGGCGCAGCCACCCAGGACAAAGAGCAGACCGAGAGCCGCGAGGCGCCGCGTCATGGGGTCGGGAGGGACCAGGTGGCCGGCGACGCGGTGAGGACGAATTCGTCGCGCCGGTTCCTGGCCCACGCCTCTTCGGTGGCCGCCGTGTCGAGCGGGCGCTCTTCGCCGTACGAGTCCACCACGATCCGGTCGTCCGGGACGCCCTTGTTGACGAGGTACCGCTTGGCGGCGCTGGCGCGGCGGTTGCTGAGGGCGAGGTTGTACTCGTCCGAGCCGCGATCGTCGGCGTGGCCGCTGATCCGGAGCGTCATCGACGGGTTGGCCAGGAGGAGCCGCGCCTTCCAGTCGAGGATCGCCTGATCCTCGGGCCGCACGTCGAACTTGTCATACTCGAAGTGGATCTGGTCGGCGAACATCCGCTCCGCCTCGGCGCGGGCGGCCGCGGTCACGGCATTGGTCGCCGCGGCGTTGGCGCGCATCGCGGAATCGCGGGCGGCCGCGGCGAGCGAGTCGGCCCGCCGGCGCTGCCGATCGGCCGCTTCCTGGGCCTGGCGGGCAGAATCGGCGTTGACCGCCGGCTGGGTCTGGGGCTGCTGCTGCGGGAGCGGCTGCTCCGGCTGCGGCTTGGCACCACAGGCCGCCGTGGCGGCCAGCAGGGCAAGGAGGGCGAGACGAGTGGACGTATGCATCAGTCGATCCTTCAGCGAGTGTTAATGCGGAGGGTCCTCACGGCGCCAGGCGCCGGGACCACGCGGGCAGTCGTGCCGCTCCGGGCGAAAACAGCTGCCGAAGACGGCCCGATTCAAGATCGAGGATCCAGATCTGCCGCCGCCCGCTCCGGTCGGAGACGAAGGCGATGTGGCGCCCATCGGGGGCCCAGGTCGGATCCTCGTTGCGCCCGGCGGAGGTCAGTTGCCGGACACGTCGCGCGGCGACGTCGTACACGAACAGTTGGGGCACGCCGCGCAATTCACGGTGGAACACCACGTTGGTACCATCGGGAGACCAGTCGGGCGCGTGGGAGGGTCCCGTCGCCCCGAAATCAAAAGGGACGAGGAGTTCCTGCCCGGTGCCGTCCGGTGCCATCGCGTACACCTGCGGGAGGCCGGGCCGCGTGCTGACGAAGGCGAGCCGCCGGCCGTCCGGGGCGAACGTGGGTGAAAGGTTGTCCGAATACCGCCCCACAGTCAACCGTTGCACGCAGCAGTTCCGGCCGACATCTGCGGTGTAGAGGTCGGTGCCGTCCTCACCCGAGCGCGCCCAGAGGAGGGTCGCGCCATCGGGCGAGAACGTGGGCGTGATGTTGAGGTCGGCGGAGGCCCCCGGCGCCGCGCTCCGCTGGCCGGTGATCAGGTCCTGGATCATCACGGGCCCCCGCCCTTCGCCCAGCAACGTATAAGCGAATCGTCTGCCGTCGGGCGCCCAGGCCGGCGAGAGGGCACGATCGGCGGCGCTCGTGACGGGGTACCGCCCTGCACCGTCGGCGTCGACCAGCCAGATCCGGGTCCCTTCGACCAGGAGGAGTCGCGAGGCGGCGCTGCCGGACTGTCCGGTGATCCAACGGACGATCTCATCGCTGATCCGGTGTACCACCAGCCGGAATTCGGGGGCGCCCGGCGCGGGAAGCGGGAATCTCCCCTCTTGCCGCAGCGTCGCCCCGCCGAGGTCGTGCACCCGGGCAACGATCCCGATCGGGTCCGGGGTCAGGTCGACGGCGTAGTCGGCGCCCAGATTCCGCCAGAGCTGGTAGTTCACCGTCCGCGGCCCGCGCGGTACGGACTGGCCCGGCGTGGTGGGCACCACTTCGAACCGATCGGAGTAGTCGAGGTCGCGGGCCACGATGGCCCGCACGGAATCGAGGCCATTGCCCGGCAGCATCACCACGCCGGGACGGACGCCCGGGGTGTACGTGATCCCGACCCGTATCGCTTCCGGCGGCACCGAGTCCTGCGCGGCCAGTGGGCCGGTAGGCCAGTGGGCCAGGGACGCGATGAGGGTGAGGGTCGAGAGGGCGCGCCGCATCAGCGGGTCCGCCCCGGCTCGAAGTAGAAGCTCACGGGGAGGACGTCCTGGGGATACCCATCGGGGAGAGGGCCAAAGGCATGGTTATTCGCCGCGTCCTCGATCGCCCCCTGGGCGCCGAGGTCGAAGGTGAAGTCCCCTGAGGGGGTGATGAACCGGATGTCGCGAACGGAACCATCGCGGAGGATCATGAAGAAGACCTCCGCACGCCTCGTGCCACCCTGGGGACGCTCCCAACGCCGATAGATCTGCGCCACAATGTTCCGGAGGTACTCGGGATAGGCGAAGGTCAGGCCCGGCGTCTTCACTGTCACCGCGTCGGTCCCGCTGCTGGGCGTCTCCCCCTTGGCCGGCGCGACCGGCGCGGTGGTCGTGGTCCGCGCGGTCTGGGCGCCGGGATTGGGCGGCGCGGGCGTGGGACGCGGAGGGGTGCGGACCGGCTCCGCCTTCTTGATCGGGACGGCCGGCCGAGGGGAGGCCTTCGGCGGCGGCGTCTTCGATACGGCGCGCGCCGGCGTGGCGCTCGGGGGGGCCGTGGCCACCGGGGCGGTGGGCGCGGCCACCGCTGCCGGGGCGGCGACCAATTCCACGGCGTACACCGGGGGCATCGGGCGCGCCGGGCGTGCGCCGACGAGCGCGACGACCAGCACCACCCCGTGCACCGCTACCGTGCCGACGGCGCCGACGACCCCTCCCCCCTGCACCACCGGGCGCACGCGCATCACTGCGGCTGGTCCTCGTCCTCGGCCACGAGTCCCACATCCCGGACGCCTGCCGCCTTGATGGCTGCGAGGACCTTGATCACCTCACCGTAGGGCACGCGCCGGTCGGCCCGGAGGTAGACCCCCGAGGGCTTCCGCGTCGCGACCACGGCCTGGAAGGCGACACGGAAGTCGGAGTAGCTCACAGGAGTCTGATCGAGGAAGATCCGTCCCGACCGGTCGACCGTGATGACCAACCCTTCTTCCGCCTTCAGCGGCCGGGCCTCGGCGCGGGGGAGCTGGACATCGACCCCGCCCTGCAGCATCGGGGCGGTGATCATGAAGATGATGAGGAGGACGAAGGCCACGTCGACCAGCGACGTGACGTTGATGTCCGACGAGATGGGGACCCCGCCCCGCCGGCGTCCGAGCCCGCCCCCGAAGCTCCCGGCCATCCTAGAGCAGCCCCTCGCGCGCCATCGTGCCCACGAGCTCGTTGGCGAAGCCGTCCATCTCGCCCTCGAACGTTCCGAGACGGGTGGCGAAATAGTTGTAGCCGATCACCGCGGGGATCGCGGCCACCAGCCCTGCGACGGTGGTGATGAGCGCTTCGGCGACGCCCGGCGCCACCGCGGCAAGGTTGCCGGATCCGCCGGCCGCGAGGCCAAGGAAGGCCGACATCACGCCGAGCACGGTGCCGAGGAGCCCGAGGAGCGGGCCGACGGCGCCGATCGTCGCGAGCCAGGGGATGTGGCGCGCCGCCGCGTCCCGCTCGGCGTTGACGTCCTTGGCCAGGATCATCTTCAGCGCTTCGAGCTGCGTGGGCGTGAGGGACCCCTTCGGGAGGTCTCCGCGCTCCTTGAGCGCCCCCGGCCGGAGCTCCGATACGAAGTGGATCGCCTCGCGGAAGATCCGGTGGAACGGGCTCGGCGGGAGCTTCATCACCGCGTGATAGCTGTCGGCGAGGGAGGTGGTCCGCTCGAGCTCGCGGAAGAAGCGGTCGCCCTGGCGGTGCAGGCGCCGGAACTGCCACCACTTCAAGCCGATCAGGAACCATGAGGCCACCGAGAAGGCCACACAGACAAGGAGGACCACGATCGTCTCGCCGCTCGCATGCCGGATCAAGTCGATGGTCGAGCGGGGGACCGCACCGCCGGCCTGCATCAGGTACAGGATCACCGGACCTCCGTCCGCATCCAGTCGATAAGGGCCTTCGCACCGGCCTCCAGCGCGACGGCAGGCTTCCACTTGAGCTGGTGCGCGGCCTTGGCAGCGTCCAGGGCACTGCGTTCGAGCTCCCCCGCCCGCGCGGGGGCGTGCTCGACCTGCGGGGTCACACCGGCCGCGCGGCCGATGAGAGCGACGAGCTCCAGGACCGAGGTCTCGACCCCGGTGCCGATGTTGAACGCCGCGGTATCCAGATCGTCATCGCCAGCCGGGAGGGTCTCCGTGAGTGCCAGCATGTTGGCCCGGGCAACGTCGGCCACATAGACGTAGTCGCGCGACTGGCGGCCGGTGCCGAACACCGTCAGCGGCACACCCTGAAGGACTCGTCCCCCGAAGATCGCGCAGACGCCCGCCTCACCGTGAGGGTCCTGCCGCGGGCCGTAGACGTTGGCATAGCGCAGGGCCACCGTCTGAAATCCGCGCAGGGTGCCGAGCACCCGGAGGATATGTTCGCCTGCAAGCTTGCTCACCCCATACGGGGAGACCGGCCGCTTGGGTGCACCCTCGGCTGTCGGGAGATGCTCGGCCTCGCCGTAGAGCACACCTCCGCTCGAGGCCCAGCCCACCCGGGTGATCCCCCCGGGCGCCACTCCTTCGAGCAGGTTGGTGAGGCCCAGGACATTGATGTCGAGATCGCGGTGCGGGTCGCGGACGGAGACCCGCACGTCCACCTGGGCCGCCTGCACCGAGAGGAGGTCGAAGCGGCCGCTCGCCACCAACGCCCGCGCCTCCGGGCTCCGCACATCCAGGTGATGGAGGGGGATCCCAGACGGAAGGTTGCTGCGCTTGCCGGTAGAGAGGTCATCGAGGACCTCGACGGCCCATCCGGCGGCGACTGCGGCGTCCACGAGGTGGGAGCCGATGAAGCCGGCACCGCCGGCCACGAGGAGACGTGGTGTCATGGGGCGCAATCTAACGGACGCGGGGCGGATAACGCGGGACCCCCCCCGCGCGGTCCGGACGTCCGCCCCGGGACCCCCGCCACCCGGCGGCCAA
>JANLXK010000317.1:0-1085 GCA_031365045.1 Gemmatimonadota bacterium
GACAGGCCGTGGATGAAATACTTGTTGCAGTCCCCGCCGTCACAGAGGGTGCCCGAGTGCCCCTTCATGTAGTCCCGCGCGATCTGGTTCAGCCGCCCGATCGTCATCCCCGGCGCCACCGAGTCGATCGCTGCCTCCTGGGTCGCGAGCACCAGGTCGTATATGGCGCGCTGGCGCGGCGTGAACTTCCCCGACACCGGGTAGGTCCGGGTCACGTCGGCGGCGTAATACCCCCACTCCGACCCGATGTCGACCACGACGAGATCCCCCGCCTGCATCTGGCGGCGGCTCTGGTCATAGTGCAGCGTCACCGAATTCGGGCCTGACCCGACGATGCTCGGGAAGCTCACCCGCTCGGCGCCATTCCGCCGGAACGCCGCTTCGATGATGGCCTCGAGCTGATACTCCCACATCCCCGGCGCCATCTGCCGGGCCGCATCGCGCTGGGCCTCGATCGTGGCATTGATGGTGCCCCGCATCCGCCGGATCTCGTCCGCGTCCTTCACCAGCCGGAGGGCGGCGAGCTCGGTCCGCAGGTCCTTCACCGTGGCCGCGCCGCCGAATTCCGCGAATACCAGCCCCCGAAGGAAGGTGTCCTCCCCCTGCTTCGCTCCCCGTTCGATATAGAGGGTCCCGTTCCGCACCCGCCCGACGACCCGACGAATGAGCTGCTGCGCGCTGTCGGCCGAGTGCATCTCGGTGATCCCGGTCAGGACCTTGGCCGAGTCGCCGGGCCCAAGTTTCACTCCGGTCCAGGCCTCGGTGGCGGGGTTGCGCGGCGGGAGATAGAGGATCGCCTGATCGGGCACCGAGTCGCTCGCGACCAGCACCAGCCAGGCATCGGGCTCTTCGAGACCGGTCAGGTAGAAGAAATCGTCGTCCTCGCGGTAGTCGCTGTCCTGCGGATGGTCGGTCTCGATCGACTTCTCCTCGCCGGAGCGGAGCACGGCGACACCTGTCCCCAGCCGATCGAAGAGCGCCTGACGGCGGGCCTGCAGCGTGGCGACCGGCACCGGCCCCGCCGGGGAGCCGACCTGGGCGACGGCAACGACAGGGAGAGCGAGCAGCGCGATGAGCGACAACGT
>JANLXK010000421.1:0-12529 GCA_031365045.1 Gemmatimonadota bacterium
GTGAATTGCAGAGGCCCATGCCAGGTGGCACGGACCTTTTTGTTGCACCCCTCCCAACTCCCAACTCCCAACTCTTTACTCTTTGTGTTCAAACGCCTTCGCCTCGATAAAGACCTTGAACAGCTCGCCGTCGAGCTGGCCGCGGGTGACCTCGTCGGCGATGATGTCGATCGCCTTGGCGACCGGGAGCGCCCGCTTGTACGGGCGGTCGCTGGCGGTCAGCGCGTCGAAGATGTCGGCGATCGTCATCATCCGGGCCTGGATCGGGATCTGGTCGGCCGAGACGCGCCGGGGGTAGCCGGTACCGTTGAGCTTCTCGTGGTGGCCGTGGGCGATGTCGGGGATCCCCTGCAGTTCCTTGGTCCAGGGGATGTTCCGGAGGAAACCGTACGTATGGGTCACGTGGCTCTCGATCTCCGACCGCTCGGCGTCGTCCAGGCTTCCCTTTCGGATGCTGAGGTAACGCACCTCGTCATCGTTGAGCCAGGGCATCACCGTGGCGTCGAGACTGTCGTAGGTGCGTTCGGCGAACTCCTGCAGCGCCGCGAAGCTCCCCTCGGCCAGCACCGTCGGCTCGTTCGACTCGAGCACCGTGGCCACGAACCGATCGAGGATGGCGCGCTCTTCCTCGAACTTCCGCTGGATCTCCCGGAGGAAGGGGTCGTACCCCTCCTTGCCGTGGCGCTCCAGGAAGTCGGCGCGGCTCTTTTCATATGTCCACTGGGCGGTGCGGTGCAGGAAGGCGTGCCGCTGCCGGATCAGGGTGAGATCGGCCGGGTAGAGCTTCTTCGCCTTCACCAGCACCTGTTCGCGGACGCCGACCTTGCCGAAATCGTGCAGCAGCCCGGCGTAGCGGATCTCGCGGATCTGTTCGGGGCTGAAGCGGATGTGGCGATAGGCGCCGTCGCCGACGGCGTCGACCGCCCTGGCCAGCCCCACGGTCATCGTGGCCACCCGCATCGAATGACCCGAGGTGGCAGGATCGCGGGATTCGATGGCAGTGACCGAGGCCTTCACGAAGCCGTCGAACAGCCGCTCGATCGACTCGTACAGGGTGCTGTTCTCGATGGCGACGCCGGCCTGCCCGGCCAGCGACTTCACCAGCTTCACCGTGTGGGGCGAGTAGGCCATCGCCTCCCGTTCCGCCTCGGCGGGAGAGGAGAGGATGGCCTCGGCGTTCCGCTTCCGGTTGATGAGCTGCAGCACGCCCAGGATCTCGCCCTTGTGGCTGGTCATCGGGATGCTGAGCACCGAGCGGGTCCGGTAGCCGTACCGCTGGTCGATGGAGCGGTTGAACGAATACTCGACGTCGGGCGGGAGCATGTAGACGTCGTCGATGACCAGCGGCTCCCCCTCGGCGGCGGCGTAGCCGGCCAGCGACGAGTGGTCGATCGGGATGGTGAACTCGACCAGCGGGATGTCGGGGCGGCTCTGGTTCTGTGCGAGCTTGAAGCGGAGGTGGCGCCCGCCGCGCTCGTCGGTCTCGACGACGTAGAGGCTCCCGGCGTCGCTCTGGGTGATGCGGCGGGCCTGGGTGAGGATCAGTTCGAGCAGGGTGTTGTAGTTGCGCTCGGTGCTGAGCTTGACCCCGATGTCGGTGAGTTCGGTGACCTCGTTGCCGCGCTGGGCGCTCTCGGCCCGGATGCGCGCCACCTCGCGGCGGGCCGCCACCGCGCGCCAGCCGGCGCGGATCGCCATCAAGGTCTCCCGGTGCCCGGCCGGGTGGCGCATGAAGCTGGCCAGCGCGTCGGCGGGGAATCCCTCCGGAAGGTCGGTCTCGCCGACGGCACCGAGCGCGATGAGCGCCACGCCTGAATCGGCAAGGGACAGCATCGCCGGGGCGGGCCAGGCGGCACGCGCCGTGGGATCGATCACCAGCACCGTCGGTCGTTCCTCGGAGCGGACCTCCGACGGGGCGGCGACCACCCGGCGTTCGACCCCTTCACCGGCGAAGGCATCGTTCCAGGGAGAGGGATCCCACCCGGCGGTGTGCAGGAGGATGTATTTCACGGTGAGGCCCTCGCTGCGGAGTCGGCCGCTGTGCTCCGGAGCGAATCGGTGTTCATCGGCTTCATCCCCGTGATCATCCGCAGGGGGCGCCGACTGACCTGGTCGAGGAAGTACTCCAGCTGGACCCCCACCACTTTCATCTGGGCCACCGTGGCGCGGATGTCGGCGCGGTTCTCGTTCGCCACCTGACGGGTGGTGCTGGTGAGCGTGTCGAGCCGGAGCAGTAGCTGGCGCGCCGCGGAGAGAGTGTGGCTGAGCGAGTCCTGCAGGGGACCGAGGCCGCTGTCGGCCGTGGCCGCAAGGGCCTCGGCGTGCCGCAAGGTCGGCTCGAGGTGCCGGAGCCCGGCATCGACCGCCTTGAGCGAGCTCTGGAGGTGCGGGCCGGCGAGCCCGACCTGGCCGCGGACATCCCGCACGGTGCCATCGACATTGGCCAGCAGGCGGCGGGTGTCCGTGAGCACCAGCGAGACCTGGCGCGCGAGCGAGTCCGCGACCTGGGCGATCTGTCCGAGGGGCGAAGGGCGGGGGATCCCGTCGAGGGTGTCGCCCTGCGCGACCATCGCGCCCCCACCGGCCGCCGGTGTTTCGAGTGAGATCGACGCTCCCCCGACAAAGCTTGCCTCGGCGATCAGGGCGCGGGTCCCGCGTGGGATCTGGACCAGCGAATCGTTGGCGAAGCGCTGGTTGAGCGTGAGCTGGACGAGGAAGGTGAGGGGACCGGTGCCGCCGATCCGCGGGCTCACCGAGTTGACCCGCCCGATCTCGAGCCCCTGGAGATACACCTTGGTGTTGGAGTTGAGACCTTCGGCGCTGGCGGCAGTGATGTAGACGTGCCAGGTCCGGCGATTCCAGCCCGTGGTGAAGTAGATCGCGGTCACGAGCACCAGGAGCGCCCCGGCCACGAAGGCGCCGATCAGGGCATCGGAGGTCCGCTCAGCGAGGTTCACGCCCGCGCCCCTGCCGGGATCGCGCCGAGCCGGATGAGCCGTTCGACCCGCGGACGGAGCATCGCAGGCAGGTCCTGCCCCGTGATGAAGACGGTGCGTCGCCCCCCTTCACCCACCTCGCCACCACGCGCGACCTCCAGCAGCTCGGCGGCCACCCGTTCGGCGAGGCCGTCGAACGGGTGGTCGAGGACCACCAGTTCGGGGTCGAACGCGAGGGCGCGGCCGAGGGCGGCGCGGCGGCGCTCCTCCTCGGTGGCGGCGGCGGGGCGGAAATGCGCCACGGCCTTGAGGCGCAACTGCGCGAGGATCACGTTGACGCGTCCCTCGATATCGTCGGGTTGGAAGTCGCTTCCGAAGCGGAGCGGCAAGCGGATGTTGTCGCGGAGCGAGAGGTTCTGCAACAACCCGTCACCCGCCGGAAGGTAGCCGACGCGGCGCCGGAAGGCGAGTTGCCGCACCCGTGAGAGCGAGGCGATCTCGGTATCCCAGACCAGTGCCCGTCCCGCCGGCGCCGGGTCGAGACCCAGGGCCAGCGCGGCCAGCCGGTCCACGCCGCTGGTCTCGTCCCCCAGGACCACCACGGTCTCGTGGGGGCGCACCTCGAGCGAGAAGACCGCGTGCGGGTCGGAGCCGCCGCGCCCCGCACCGGGGAGGAGCCCCAGCGGGATCCCTTCGAACACCAGGGGGAGCGGTTCGACGCTCATGCGCGGAAGAGGAGCATGAGCAGCGCCGTGATGATGAAGATCGACGCGATGGCGGCCACCGTCCCGCGGGTCACCGCCTGCGGGATCTCGGTGGGTCCGCGCGACACCTTGAGCCCGTGATAGCAGGGGAGGAGCCCGATCACCCCGCCGAAGAGGATCCCCTTGACCACCGTGAGGACGACGTCGCTCGTGTCGAGCGCGGCGATCACGTTGGTCACATACCGTCCGCCGCTCGCCTGGTTGACGCTGGTGGCGAGCCATCCCGCCGAGAGCGAGACCACGTCGAACATCACGATGAGGACCGTGACCGACAGGACCGAGCCGGCCAGGCGGGGGAGCACGAGATAGTGATAGGGGTCGATCCCCATCCCTTCGAGGGCGCGGATCTCCCCCATCACCGTGTTGGTCGCGAGCTCCGCCGTGATGGCGGTACCCGACCGTCCGATCACGGCGAGGGCGGTGAGGAGCGGGCCCAGCAGCCGGACGATGGTGACGACCATCAGCGTACCGACAAGGTCACCGGCGCCGAGGCCGCCGAACTGCTGGATGGTGGTCTGGATGACAACGAAGGAGAGCACGCCGCTCAGCAGGATCACGAGCGGGACCGCCTGCAGGGCGGTGAACCGGAGCTGATTCAGCAGCACCCGAAGCGCCACCCGACGGCCCGCGCCAGGCAGCGAAGGGAGTGCGGCCACTGCCTCGAACGCGAAGCGCGCCGGTCCTCCAAGGGTGGAGAACCGGCGCGTCGTGCCGCGACCGATGGCGGCGAAGAAATCCAGCACTGCGGGGATCAGCCCCCGTGCGGCGCCGGCGTGGCGGGGGCCGGGGCGCCCGGGGTGCCGCCGACCCGGCGGAGCCCTTCCTGGGCCTGCGCGTAGCCGGGGAACGCGTCGGTCGCCCGACGGTAATACTCGGCCGCCTTCGGCTTGTCGCCCCGATCCTCATAGAGGAGCGCGCGGCTGTAGAAGGTCAGCGCGTCGGTCGGGACGTTCCGGTGCTCGGCCGCCTGCGCCACCTGGCGGGGCAGGGCGGGGAGGTTGACCCCGGCCATGAGCTTGGTCGCCACGTTCTGGAAGATCTTGAACATCTGGCGCCGGTCACGCATCGACTCGTCGTTGCTGACGACCTTCATGATCTCGCCGGTCTCGACGTTGATGATGCGCGCCGTGACGCGGAAGTCACCGTAGGCGTCGATGAACGAGCCGGTGACCATGTACCGGGCGCCGACCAGTTTGCCCACGCGGGCGGCCGTGGCGGCGTCGACCCGGCCGTCGCGGGCCAGGTTCTGTTCGGAGATGAGGTTGTTGATGATGGCGCGGTCCACCACCCGGACCGCCGGGTTCTGGGCCAACTCGTCGATGAGCACTGCCGCGATGCCGCCACGGAGCGCGTCGAAATCCTCGCGGTCGCGCCCGAACGAGCCGCCGTTCTCGAACGGCAGGACGGCCATCCCGGGTCGCGTGTCCGGCGTGGCCTGTTGCGCCAGGGCGGGGGTCGCCGCGGCGAGTGCCAGCAGAACGGTGAGCATGCGCTTCATGGTCGCTCCCTCTCAGAGAGTAAAGGTCAGGCCTTCCATCGCCGCGTCGACCACCAGGGTCGGAGCGCTCCGCACCGCGGCGGCACGCGCGCCGCTCAACAGGCGGTCGATCGCGGCATCGTCGTGATCCGGCTCGTGGTGAAAGAGCACGAGCCGCCTTGCCTTGCATTCCGCTGCCAGGGCCACCGCCTCGGCGGGGCTCGAATGCCCCCACCCGGCCCGGGCCCGCAGCAACTCATCAGAGTACATCCCGTCGTGGATCAGCAGGTCCACCCCATCCAGGAAGGCGACGAGGCGGGAGCGCCAATCCGCTGGCACGTCGTAAGATCCACCCGCACCCAGCTCGTTGTCTGTGACATAGGCCATACTGGCCCCACCCTCGGAAGGCGTCAACCTATAGGCAAGGGTCGTACCCGGGTGTCGGAGCTGGATGGTTTCAACTTGGAACCCGTCTACCTCGAACTTCTGCCCCGGCCTGATCTCGGTCACGCTGAGCTCCGCCGCCAGGGCCCGGAGGGGGATGGGGAAGACCGCCGGGTGATTCTGCCGTTCGAGGATGGTCTCGAGCGAAACGTCCTCCTGCGACGTCCCGAAGATCCGGACCTTGTTCCCCGCGCGGAAGAGCGGCTTGAAGAACGGGAGCCCCTGGATGTGGTCCCAGTGGGTGTGGGTGATCAGGATGTCGAGATTGAGCGGACCCCGGGAAGCCCCATCGATCGCGAGCCCGAGCGGGCGGACACCGGTGCCCGCGTCGAACACGACGAGTCGGTCGCCCCCAGCGGCGACGCTCACGCACGGCGTGTTGCCGCCGTAGCGGGCGGTGTGTGGACCCGGGGTCGGGATCGACCCCCGGGTCCCCCAGAAGGTCACGGTATAGGGCACGGGATCGGGGTGAGGGCCAGACCAACAAGATGGCACGGCGGCCCGTTCGGCGCCGCGCGAAGTGTCACTGTGGCGGGGTGACCCCCCTCACGACCGCCGCGACAGGCCCTGAAGCCCCGCACGGTCGGTGAGAGTGATGTCCTGCCGGGTGACGGCGATCAGTCCGCGATCCTGCAGCTCGCGCATGGTGCGCGAGACGGTCTCGCGGCTCGAGCCGATCATCTGGGCGATGGTGGCGTGGGTGAGCTTGCGGGTGATGCGATCGCCCCCCTCTTCGGTCGCCAGCCGCACGAGCAGCTCGGCCACGCGCCCGTTCACATCGAGCAGCACGAGGGAGCCGATCTGGTCGTCCGCGCGGCGGAGGCGGCGCGAGAGCTCGCGGAGTAGGGCGATCCCGACCTCGGGGGAGGCGCGGAGCCGAGCGCGGAAGTCCTCGCGCCGGAGGGTGAGCACGGCGCTGTCCTCCATCGCGATGACGTGCGCCGACCGCGGCTCGTCGTCCAGGAGCGACATCTCGCCGAAGAAGGACCCTTCGCCCAGCACCGAGAGGATCACCTCACGGCCATCCTCGCCGATGAGGACCACTTTCACCTGCCCGCTGACCACCAGGTAGAGCGCGTCACCCGGGTCATCTTCGAACAGGATGACGCTCCCCTTGGGGTAGCTCCGTTCCCGCATCAGTTCGCCGAACGGCATCAACTCCCCCTCGGGGAGGCCGGCGAACAGGGGGACCTTCTGGAGGACGGAGAGCGGCAGGACCGGCAAACAGACCTCGTCGACGGGGTGGAAGTTGCGGGCATTACGTTACTTAGCCCACGACGGGGGGGCAAGGCGGGCGGTCGCCCGGGGGTAGGAAGGGAAGAGGGGAGGAAGGTAGGAAGGGGGCGCGATCTACCGACTTCCTACCTTCCTACCCTCGTACCTTCCTACCTACCGATGAGGGGCCTAAGTCGTTACTATTCCCGGCTCTACAGCCCTGCCGGACACCCCGCCCCAAAGGGGGCGAGGGCCGGCAGACGACACCGGAGCAGGTCATGAAGCCGAATATCCATCCCCAGTACAAGTCGGTCACCGTCGTGTGCCAGTGCGGCAACAAGTTCGACACGCGGTCGACCTCGGACAACTTGCATGTCGAAGTCTGCGCGCTCTGCCACCCGTACTTCACCGGGAAGCAGCGCCTGATGGATACGGCCGGTCGGGTCGACCGCTTCCGTCGGAAGTACGCCGGCACGGCCGAGGCGCCCAAGGCCTGATCCATGGACGCCCGACTCCGCCAGGCGCTCGCCCGGGCGGAGGAGGTCGCCCAACGGTTGGCCGACCCCTCGGCCGCCAAGGATCCTTCGGCGTTCAGGGCCCTTGGTCGGGAGCACTCCCGGCTGGAGCCGATCATCAGGACCGCGGGGAAACTGGCCCGTCTGCAGGATGAACTCGCCCAAGCTCGGGAGATGGCCCAAGAGGCCGATCCCGAGCTGGTCGCGCTGGCGCGCGCCGACCTTCCGCGGCTCGAGGCCGACACCACCCGGCTTGAGGCCGAACTCCAGAGCCTCCTCATCCCCCGCGACCCGCTCGACGATCGCGACGCCATCGTCGAGATCCGTGCCGGCACCGGCGGGGACGAGGCGGCGCTCTTCGCGGCCGACCTGGAGCGGATGTACCGGCGCTTCGCCGAGCGGAAAGGGCTTCGCCTCGAAGGGATCTCGGCGAGCGAGAACGAACTGGGTGGGTACCGCGAGGTGGTCTTCGCCGTGCGCGGAGCGGACGCCTTCGGCCTCTTCCGGCGCGAGGCCGGGGTGCACCGGGTCCAGCGCGTCCCCGCCACCGAGACCCAGGGACGGATCCATACCTCGGCGGCGAGCGTGGCGGTCTTGCCGGAGGCCGAGGAGGTGGACGTGCAGATCAATCCGCAGGAACTCCGGATCGACGTGTTCCGTTCGTCGGGACCGGGGGGACAGAGCGTCAATACCACCGACTCGGCGGTGCGGATCACACACCTGCCGACCGGGCTGGTGGTATCGCAGCAGGACCAGAAGTCCCAGCTGCAGAACAAGCTCAAGGCGATGGAAGTGCTCCGGGCGCGGCTGCTCGACCGGATGATCGCGGAGCAGGAGGCGATCCGCGCCCGCGACCGCAAGGCGATGGTCGGCACCGGCGACCGCTCGGCCAAGATCCGGACCTACAACTTCCCGCAGAACCGGGTGACCGACCATCGCATCGAACTCTCGCTCCACAACCTGGACGACGTGATGGACGGGCACATCGATCCGCTGGTCGAGGCGCTCCGCGCCGCGAGCCGCGAGGAGTCGGCCGCCATTGCCTGAGACCAAGCTCACCGTCGGGGGTCTCCTGACCGAGGCCCGCACCCGGCTGCGCGAGGCCGGGGTCGACGAGCCATCGCGCGAAGCGGCACGGATCTGGGCCGGACTCCTCCGTATCCCGATCGGTGACGCCTGGCTCGGCCGGGAGCGACGTGCTACCGAGACCGAAGCTGCCAGGTTCGCGGGGGCGGTAGAGCGCCGCGCGCAGGGGGAGCCGCTGGCCTACGTGACGGGGTGGACCGGCTTCCGCCGCCTGACGCTCACGACCGACCGCCGCGCGCTGATCCCACGTCCCGAGACCGAAGGGCTCGTCGAGCTGGTCCTGGCGCGGCAGGCGGACGGGGTCGTGGCCGACGTCTGCACCGGGACCGGCTGCATCGCCCTCGCGTTGGCCGACGAAGGGCGGTACGAGACGGTGCACGCGGTGGAGCTCGATCCCGCGGCGCATGAACTCGCGCAGCAGAATATCCGGAAGACGGGGCTCCAGGTCCGCCTGCATCGGGGGGATCTCGTCGCCCCGCTGCGCGGGCTCGGGCTCGACGCCCTGGTCGCGAACCCACCGTACGTGACCGAGGCCGAGTGCGCTGCGCTCGATCCGTCGGTGCGTGACTGGGAGCCGCGCGCCGCGCTCACCAGCGGCGGGGACGGACTGTACCACACTCGGCGCCTGCTGGACGAAGGGCGCGGGGTCCTCCGGGGAGGAGGGCTGGTGGCCCTCGAGCTCGACGCGTCACGCGCGGCGGCGAGCGCCGAGCTCGCGCGTGACCTGGGGTGGACGGACATCGCCGTCCACCGCGACCTGTACGGCCGTGAGCGGTACCTGACCGCCCGGCGCAGCAAGGAGTGACATTGATGTTGTTCGAACGTGCGGAAGAGCTCGGCCGCCTGATCGGCCAGACCAACGAGGCCAAGGCGCTGCGGCGCTCGGAAGAGGCGCTGCGGAACGACGAGACCGCGCGCGGTCACCTCGAGACGATGCAGACCCTCGCCCGCCAGATGGACCAGGCGATGGCGCAGGGCCAGATGCCGGAGGAAGGGGCGGCCCAGCAGTACGAGCAGTCGGTGCGCGAGTTCGAGCTTTCGCCCGTCGGCCAGGGATACATCGTGGCCCGGACCAACTTCGAGAAGGTCATGGCCCGGATCAACGAAGAGATGGCCAAGGGGATCGAGAAGGGTGCCACCAGCAGCATCATCACGCTCGGATGACAGCGCCCCGCGGCTGCTTCGTCGTGATCGAGGGCCCGGAAGGGGCGGGGAAGTCCACGCTCATTCGGGCGCTGTTCGACCGCCTCACGCGCAACGGGAAGCGGGTCGATGCCCAACGCGAGCCGGGCGGGACGCGGCTCGGCTACGCATTGCGCCAGGTCGCGCTGGATCCGGCCGAGTCGCCCAGCCCCGAAACGGAGTTGTTCCTGATGTTGGCCGCCCGTGCCGATCTGTGTGAAAAGTGGGTCCGGCCGGGCCTCGCCGCGGGCACCGCACTGCTGCTCGACCGGTTCGAACTCTCGACTTTCGCCTACCAGGTCGCGGGTCGCGGCCTGGCGCGCGACGTGGTCGCGGCGGCGAACCGGCTGGCGACCGGCGGGGTGGTGCCGGACGCCGTGATCGTCCTGGACATCGAGCGCTCCGTCGGCGTCGCGCGGCAGGCGGCCCAGGGGAAGGGTCTTGACCGTCTGGAGCAGGAGGCGGAGTCGTTCCACGACCGGGTGCATGCCGAGTATCGTACCTATCGCGGGCCCGGGGTCGTCCACCTGGACGCCTCGGCGGCGCCCGACGCGTTGGCCGAGTCCGCGTGGCGCGCCCTCGCTGCCGTCCGCCCTGATATCTTCGCTTAGTCACCCCAGGCCTCCCTATGCGTCCACGCGGGTCCTCGCTCCTTGCCGTCGCCCTCCTCTCCTTCTTCCTGGGGGGATGGCTGCTCGGTCGCGGGGTCACGAATCCGTCGCTGCACGGCGCCCGTCTTTTCGATGACGTGATGGCGCGGGTCCGTGACGCCTACGTCGATTCGCTGCCGCCGGGGGATCTGTATGACCGGGCGGCCAACGGCCTGCTCCGCTCGCTCGACGACCCGTATACCGCGCTGCTGCAGGGGGCGGACTACGGCGACCTCCAGGAGAACACCAGCGGGAACTTCTCCGGGATCGGGATCCAGATCGACGTCCGCGACGGGTGGATCACCGTCGTCGCCCCGCTCCCGGATACGCCCGCGGATCGGGCCGGCTTCACCACCGGCGACCAGCTGGTCGAGGTGAACGGCGAGACGACCCATGGGTGGACCAGCGACCAGGCGCTCCGGCACCTGCGCGGCATCGCCGGGACCAAGGTCCGGGTCGGGATCCGGCATGCAGGGCAGACCACGACCATCAACTACGACCTGACCCGCGCCGAGATCCACGTGCACTCGGTGACGCCGGGGATCGTGCTCGACGGCGGAGTGGGGTATGTGGGGCTCAATCCGGTGGCCGATTCCTCCGCCTTCGAGCTCGAGGCGGAGGTCTCCCAGCTCCTCGCGAAGGGGGCGAAGTCGCTCGTGCTCGACCTCCGGAACAATCCCGGCGGGCTCCTGAATGAGGGGATCGCGATCTCGGATCTCTTCCTCGACCAAGGCCAGGTGGTCCTCACCACGCACGGGCGCGCGCCGGGGAGTTCGCAGAGCGTCTCCGACCGGGCCGCGCAGCGGTGGCCCGACCTGCCGGTCGTGGTGCTGGTGAACGAAGGGACGGCGAGCGCGGCCGAGATCATCGCCGGGGCGCTGCAGGACCACGACCGCGCGGTGCTCGTGGGCGAGACGACCTACGGGAAGGGGCTGGTGCAGACCGTCTACGACCTGGGGGACAGCACGGCCCTCAAGATCACGACGTCGCGCTGGTACACCCCGTCGGGACGCCTGATCCAGAAGGCGCACGCGATCGACTCGGTGCTCTCGGACACGCTGCGGATCGCGCGGGACACGACGACCCATCACACCGACGGCGGGCGTCGCGTGCGCGGCGGCGGCGGGATCAGACCCGACCTCGCGGTCGAAGACCGCACCCTGGGCGCCGGCGCGCGCGCCCTCGCGACCGCACTCGGCAGTCACTTCGGCGACTTCCGCGACGTGACCACCGCCTACTCGCTCGAGACCCGCGAGCACAAGGCGCTCACGCGGGAAGATTTCGTGGTGACGGACGAGATGCGCCGGACGGTCCGGACGCGGCTGATGGCCCGGGGCGTGACCATCGATGACGCGGTCTGGACGGCCGGTCGGCCGCTGGTCGACTCGTGGCTGGAGACCGACCTGGCGCGCTACGTCTTCGGACGGGACGCAGAACTCCGCCGTCGGCGCGCCCGCGATCCCCAGCTGCAGGCCGCGCTTGCCCTCCTCCGGCGGGCGTCCACACCGCGGGAGCTGCTCCACCTCCTTCCGGCCGACTCGACCGCCGGCCGGTGAGCGCCACCCCGCGCGTCGCGATCATCGGGCCCGGGCGGCTGGGGAACGGGCTCGCCCGGGCGCTGGATGGCGCGGGGTGGAGCGTGGTGACGCTGGGCCGGAGCGTGGTGGACGGGTGGAAGGGCCATCTCGCCGGGCGCGACCTGGTCCTCCTCGCCGTACCCGACGATGCCATCGCCGAGGTGGCGGTGACCTTGGCGGCTGGCGGGGCGGTGAACAAGGGACACGTCGTCCTGCACACCTCCGGCGCCCGTGATCGTCAGGCGCTCTCGGCGCTCGACGGGATCACCGCGGGGCTGGGGTCGTTCGCGCCGGTCCAGACCGTGGTGGACCCGGCGACGGCCGCCGAGCGTCTGCGTGGGGCCTACGCCGTGGTCGAAGGAGATCCGGCGGCGGTGGCCCGGGGATTGGAATTGGCGGCGAGGCTCGGGATGATCGGCCTCCAGCTCACCTCGGAGGCCAAGGTGGCGTACCACGCCGGTGCGGTGATGGTGGCCAACCTTGGCGTGGCGCTTGATGCGATGGCCGAGCGGGTGGCGAGCGTCGGGGGTGTGCCAGCGGAGGCGGCCGCGCGGATCTATCTCCCGCTCTGGCAGGGGATGGTGGCCAACCTCGCCGCGATGGGCGCAGCCGATTCGCTGACGGGACCGGTGCGCCGGGGGGACGTGGAGACCATCCGGCGGCATCTGGGGGTGCTGGCGGGG
>JANLXK010000466.1:0-4226 GCA_031365045.1 Gemmatimonadota bacterium
CCGCCGGCGGCCGCACCATCCGGGTCACCGCCGACTCGACCTTTTCCGAGCATCAGCCGCGCTGGACCCCCGACGGATCGCCCATCCTCTTCCTGTCGCTGGGGGGCCCCTACCGCGCCCCCGCGACCGGGGGTCCGGAACGCCAGGAGATCCCGGCCGGCAATGGCAGTCCGGTGAGCAATGCCGCCTGGGCCAACGACGGTCAGACCCTCGCCTACAGCGTGGGCGATACCCTCTTCGTCCGCGACCCCGCCGGGACGAGCCGTCAGGTGGCGCATATCGTCGAGCCTTCGCTCTGCACCTTCTCCCCCGACGGCGCCCTCATCGCCTGTGCCTCCGGGAATGCGCTCTATCTCCGCGTCAGCGTGCGGTTCGGCAACCTCTCCCCCAGCCGCATCGTGGTCTGCCGGGTCCGCGATGGCTCCGTCACCACCATCACCGACAGCCTGACGCTCAACCAGAGCCCCGTCTGGTCCCCCGATGGCCGGTGGCTCTATTACGTCTCCGATCGGGCCGGTCCGGGGGACATCTACGCCCAGCGGATCGGCCGCGGCGGCAAGGCCACCGGCGGCGCGGTGCGGCTCACGACCGGACTGGGCGCCCAGTCGATCTCCTTCTCGGGCGACGGGAAGCGGCTCGCCTATGCCGCCTACTCGGCGCGATCGAACATCTGGTCCCTCCCCCTGCCGACCGGAGGGACCGTCACGACCGCCACGGCCACGCCGGTGACGACCGGCACCCAGGTCATCGAGGCGATGAATGTGTCCCGGGACGGGAAGTGGCTGGTCTACGATTCCGACCGGTCGGGCAATTCCGACATCTATCGGATCCCGATCGCGGGCGGTGAGGCGGAGCGACTCACGACCGACTCCGCCGCAGAATTCGCCGCCGACCTCTCCCCGGATGGCACCGAGCTGGCATATCACTCGTGGCGCGGGGGCTCCCGCGACCTGTTCGTCCAGCCGCTCGACGGACGTCCCATGCAACGGGTCACCGCCACCCCCGTGCAGGAACTGGTGCCCCGCTGGTCGCCGGATGGGAAGGCGCTGGCGTTCACGATCGGAGCCGATCGGGGGTCCATTGCCGTCATCCGGCGGGGGGACGATCGGACCTGGGCACCTCCCGTCCTTCGTGCCGCTGGGTCATTCCCGGTCTGGTCCCCCGATGGACGTGAGCTCGCCTTCTCCACCGCGACGACCCCCGCTTCGGTGGCGGTCACTCCGCCGGTCAGCGGTCCCGTGCGGATCGTGATGGACGCTGCGCGCCCCGGAATGCCGAGCAGCGAACGACTGGCGTGGAGCGCGGATGGGCGTACCATCTACTTCAAGAGCCACGACGCGAAGGGTCACGCCTCGATCTGGAGCGTGCCGCTGAACGGCGGCCCGCCGCACGAAGTGGTACGGTTCGACGATCCGACGAAGCCGTCGTATCGTCCGCAGTGGGCCCTCGGTCCGGGGCGGATCTTCTTCACAGTCGAGGACCGGCAGAGCGATGTCTGGGTGATGGAGGTCGCCCCCCAATGACCACGGTCCTGAATCGCAAACCCGACGACGATGAGATCGATGTGTTCGGCCTGTCCCACCCCGGCAAGGTGCGGATCGACAACCAGGACCATTTCCTCCTGGCGGCCCTCCACAAGCGGCTCACCATCCTGCATTCCAGCCTGTCGGAAACACAGATGCTGCCATTCGCCGAGACGCGCCTGGCGGTGGTCGCGATGGTGGCCGACGGGGTGGGCGGGGGGGCCGGCGGCGCGGACGCGAGCGCCACCACCCTCGAGGTGGCCACCGAGTACATCCTCGGTTCGATGGACTGCTACCATCGCATGGACGCCGACGAGGGCACCTTCATCAATGCGCTCCAGGAGACCGCCATGAAGGCGCATGCGGCGGTCCAGGCCCGCGCCGAGGGCGACCCCGACAAGAAGCGGATGGCGACGACGCTCACCCTCTTCATGGGCGTGTGGCCCTGGTACTACCTCCTGCAGGTGGGCGACAGCCGGTACTACCTGTACCGGGACGGCAAGCTCTCCCAGTTGACGCGCGACCAGACCATGGCGCAGGACCTGGTGGACCAGGGAGTGTGGACGCGAGCCGTCGGGGAGAAGTCGCGATTGGCGAACGTGCTTTCGAGTGCGATCGGCGGGACGACCGCCATGCCGGTCGTGACCCGCCTCAAGGCCGACTGGAACAACGTGCACCTGCTCTGCTCTGACGGCCTCACCAAGCATGTGAGTGATGAGAAGATCGCCGCCCGGCTCAAGACGATGACCACGGCGCGTCAGGTGTGTGAACAGTTGCTGCAGGACGCCCTCGATGACGGCGGAACGGACAACATCACGATCATCGTGGGCGGGGTGAAGCCGGGGAAGCGGCAACTGGGCGAGTAGTTGGCGTTCTGCGCGGGATTCGAACGGGCCAGGTACGCCGCATCCCACATCTACCTGGACGTCCTTCCGGCCGAGCTGGGCGACAGCGCCTGGCCCCTCAGCGGCGACAGCTCCGGCTGGGGCATCTGGGTGCGGGGTCCGGTCAACGGCTGGATCCAGGTCGCCTGCGGGATGTACGAAGGAAGTGCCCAGCACGCTCCCCGGGCTGGGAGGGCCACGCCGGGTGAGGTCAGCTGCGAATAGTCCGGTACGATCTTCCGTTGCCCTGCGGGACGCGCTCGACGGCGGGCACGGCGCGACTCCGCTCCGTACCCGCCGCCGTCCCGGAGTCGCCGGATCTCAGGTCGTCTAGGCCCCGCCCATCTTCTGGTAGACCGTCCCCGCGATCGCCCCGGCCACCACCGTCAAGAGGGTGAGGGCGATGGTGATCATCCAAACCGCCTGATACGGCCAGCCGAAGTAGACGCACATGAAGAGCCAGGTCGGGAAGTTGATCAGGAGGCCGGCGTACACCCCGTAGATCGCCCCGTTCTTCGGCCCCACCCCGAAGACCGATCGGGTCCGGGCGTAGACGCCCGTCACCATCAGCGCGGCGAAGAGGTCTCCGATGGTCTCCCACTGCTTGGAGACATCGGTCACCATCCCCGGGATCTGGGACATCGTAGAGCCCATCACCATCGCACCGAGGAAGTTGTCCCAGATCAGGTACCACACCAGAACAGCCACCGTTGCGGCCAGGTACTGCTTCATCGGGTGCCTCCATGAGGGTGGGGAAAGGACCGTTTACACGTTACGGTCCGAACCGTCGTTGCGCCAGAGAGGCTTGCCCGGCCCCCACCCGCGCCGCACCTTGGCACCATCCCATGACCCTCGCGCGCATCCCGTGAAGCTCCTGACCCCCAGACACCTGGCCGGCGACGCCTGGGGCGGACTCGCGGCGATGCTGGTCGCCCTCCCCTCGGCCATCGCCTTCGGTGTCACGATCTTCGCCCCCTTGGGCGGGAACTACGCCGCCTTCGGCGCGGTGGCCGGGATCCTGGGCGCCACCGCGCTCGGCCTGGTGGCCCCCCTGCTCGGCGGGACCGACCGCCTGGTCACCGCCCCCTGCGCCCCGGCGGCGGCGGTGCTCTCGGCGCTGGTGATCGAGCAGGTGCAGCGGGGAGTGGCCCCCGGGACCGTGTTGCTGATGCTGACCCTGATCGGGCTCATCACCGGGGTGCTGCAGGTCGCCTTCGGCGCGATCGGCCTCGGGCGCCTCATCAAGTACATGCCCTACCCCGTCGTCAGCGGGTACCTGAGCGGGGTCGGACTCATCATCATTACCAGCCAGGTCCCGAAGTTCCTCGGGACCCCGCGGGGGACCCACTTCTGGGCGGCGCTCTCGGCGCCCGCGGCCTGGCAGTGGCAGGCGGCCGCCGTGGGCGGGGCCACGGCCCTCGTAATGGTGCTCGCGGTCCGCCTCACCAAGGCGGTGCCGGCGGCGATCCTGGGCCTCGCCGCGGGGCTGCTCACCTACTTCGGGCTGGCGATGGCCGATCCCCGCCTCCATCAACTGGTCGGGAATGCGCTCATCGTCGGTCCCCTGAATGCGGAAGGGGGGGATGGCGGGGGTGTGCTCGCCGGTATCGCCGGGCGGTGGACGGCGCTGGGCCATCTGGCGCTGCCCGACCTCACGGCGGTGCTGGTCCCCGCCCTCACGCTGACGGTGCTCCTTTCCATCGACACGCTCAAGACCTGCGTCGTGCTCGACGCCGTCACCCGTTCGCGGCACGACTCCAACCGCGAGCTGATCGGCCAGGGATGCGGCAACCTCGCCTCGGCGATCCTCGGCGGGGTC
>JANLXK010000486.1:0-2158 GCA_031365045.1 Gemmatimonadota bacterium
GCCAAGCTTCCGGCCACCGAACTCCTTCCTCCCGAACGGGTCATCGGGAGGCGGACCGAGGAGTGCATCCGGGCCGGCGTCCTCCTGGGGACGGCCGATGCCGTGGACGGGATCGTCCGCCGGATCATCAAGGAGTGGCCGTCGGCGAAGACCCCGAAAGTGGTGGCGACCGGCGGGCTTGCGGCTCTCGTGGCCCCGCTCACCACGTCGGTCCGCGACATCGCCCCCGACCTGACGCTGCACGGGCTCCGGATCGCAGCCGCCCACCTGAAGGTGGAGGGGTGACTGGGTGAAGCCGTGCTGAGTGCTGGGTGCTGAGTGCTGCGTGGATCATCGCAGATTCCGCGACCCAGGACCCAGGACCCAGGACCCAGCACCCAGCACCCAGCACCCAGCACCCAGCACCCAGTACCCAGTACCCAACACTCTTCTTATATTCAACCATCCCAACACCTTGCGACCTATGACCGCCCCCAGCCACGCGACGGCCGCCGACCAGACCGAGATCCCGAACATCGTCCGGGCCTCGATCAAGCTCGGCCTCATCCAGACGGCGATCATCGTCCTGATGGCGATCGTCTCCCGGTCGGTCGACGGCCCGGCGGAGACCGCCGGACTGGCCGTGCTCCTGCTCATCGGGTTGGCGGTCTCGGCCGGACTCCCCGGGATCTGGACCAACGCCCGCACCATCGAAGGGATCGCGGGGGCGGCCGGGATCGGGCTCGCGGCGGCCGCAGTCTTCATGGTCATCGACATGGCGGTCCTCCAGCCGGTGCAGCTCTGGACCAACCGGTGGCGGGAGATCGGCGGGGGAAGCAACTGGTGGTACCACCCGATCTGGTGGATGGTGGACGCCTTCCTCGCCTTGATGGGCGCCTGGGTGCTCGCCAATCAGGCGGCGCGCGGGCAGCGGCCGTCGCTCGGAATGCTGATGGGACTCTCGGTGGGGCTGACCCTGGTGGTCGGCGCCCTTGCGGTGGTCTTCCACTTCCCGGGCGCGGGCTGGAACGTCCCGAGCTTCGGCGTGGCGTATCTTGCCGGCCTCCCCCTGGCGGTGCTCGTCTCGGGGATGGGCCGGAAGGTCGCCTGAGCCGGCATTGCCGGTCCTCCGTCTCGTTCTCCGTATCCTCGGCTGGCTGCTGACGCCCCTGGTGGCGTCGGCAGCCAGTTTTCTTGGGGCGGTCCTCGGCACCATGGTGGCCGAATGGTTCGAGTCTCCCACGGTCGGCCTTGGGGTGACCGTCGGGCTCGGTGCCGCGACAGGCTTTGCCGCGCTCGTCTTCTGGTTCCGCCTCCTCCGTCATCACCCGAAGCTGACCCACGCCCTCGATCTCGACAGCACGGTCGAGAGCCCGATCGTGGCGCTCGCCGCGGCCGAGCCAGGGAGCCCGCCCGTGGTCGATGAGACCCTGACCGATCCCCCCGAGACCAGGTGAGCCCATGACACGCTCCCGCTTCGCATCGATCTGCCTGCTGCTGCTGCTCCCCGCGTGTCAGCGCGCCGCCTCCCCTTCGGCGACCAGGGATTCGGCCGCGGCCGCCCGGGTGGTGGACTCCACTCCTCCCGATATCCACATACTCGATCTCCAGGACAGCACCGAAGTGTGGCTCACCGCGGGGCGGGTCGGACGGGGCCCCACCGGTGCACCCTGCTTGGAGCGCGGGATCCAGCTCCGGAAGGGGCCGCTCCGCATCCAGGTCCCGCTGCTGTATACCAGTGTGCTCCCGGTCGTCGTCGGCGGCAAACTCGTGGCCTCGCTCTCGAACAACTGCGTCTCGGGACAGATGTACACGATCGACGCCGCGACCGGCTATCCCACCAAGCGGGAGCGGGCCGGCCGGTGATCCAGCGCTTTCTCCTCGTGTTCGTCCTGACCGCACCACCGGCCCACTGGCCCGCCGGCCCGCTGGCCGCACAGGACATCACCGCCGATGCCGCGGGGTGGCGCACCGACCAGACCCGCGCCGGCTGGCGGATCGGCATCGGGTCGATGCTTGCCGGACCGCTCGGTTCCCGCCTCTTCGCCCAGCATCAGGCGGCGTTGAATGGGCCCGGCTACAGCGATTACGGGGTGGGGACCGACCTGACCCTGTTCGAGCGGGGGACCCCGGGGATCTATCTCGTCGGTGGGGTGGGGGGCGGGTACCGCAATCTGGG
>JANLXK010000007.1:0-11464 GCA_031365045.1 Gemmatimonadota bacterium
CACCCCCCGGCCCCCTCTCCGCAAATCGGAGAGGGGGAGCACATGATCGCACCACCCGCCTACCCGACCACCCGCCTACACACTATTATTGTCCCCCCGCGCGGTGCGGGCCGTTTCTTTGACAATTGAGGGAGTCGTGACGAATTACTTCGAGATCATCGGGGAACACCGGGGCGAGCAGCTCGCCTGCGAGGACTACTCCCCTGAAGCCAAGGCGCTGGTCGACGCGGTCCTCCCGATCGCGGCACGGGGGAATAACGTGGTGGTGGTGTGCCCCCCTTCCACGGTCTACGCGTCAGCGATGCTGGCCGGGGTCTACCATCACCTCACGGAAGGGAGCGGTCCGCGCGGCCTCGTCGTCGTCCCGAACAGCATGATCGATACTTGGCGCCACTCGGCGCTCCTCTGCGCCGGCCCACTTCGCGTCCACGTCGGCGACGGCCAGGCCCGGGCGGCCACTCTGCTGCGGGCCGACAAGATCGACGTCCTCGTCACTACCCTCTCCACCGCGATCGCCCTCCAGCAGCGCGCCACCCTCAAGGTGGATGCGTTGCGGTCCGTCGTGCTCGTCTGGCCCGAACTCTGGGGGGAGGACGACGCCCTCGCCGCGCTGATGACCGACGCGAAGGAGGCCCAACGGGTCATTGTCACCAGCGATCCGACCGCGGTGGACGACCTGATCGAGCGGTATGCCCGGAAGGCGATGGTGATCGGAGGCCTGGCCGCCGAGGAGACAGCAGTCGCCCCGCTCGGCCCCGTACGGACCGTGACGGCGCGCGAGTCGGACCGCCAAACGGCCCTCGAGCAGGTGCTGGAGGTCCTCGATCCCGCCACGGTCTCGATCTGGGCAGCCGCTGCCGCCACGGGTCCCACCATCGATCCAGAAAAGGATGGATGGGTCGCGGCGCTCGAGGGCTCGTACGACGCCCCTGCGGCCAAAGTCGTGATCGCGTGGGACCTCCCCCTCCGTCCGCGGCTCGAACAGCTCCTCAAGGCCGGAGAGGTGGTGCTCCTCGTCCCCCCTCACGCAGAACGGTGGGCGGCGGCGAACCTGCGCGACCGTCGTCCCCTCCGTCTGCCCAGCGCGATCGATACCGCGCGTGACGATGCGGCGCGTCGGCGCACGCAGGTGACCGACCTGCTCGAGGCCGGGCTCCCGACCGAGGGACTCCTCGCCCTCGCGCCGCTGTTCGAGCGGCACGACGCGACGCTCATCGCCGCGGCGCTCTACCAGATCGCCAAGGCATCCGGGGCGCCTCTCTCTACCGCGTCTGCCGCGCCGCTCGCGCCTCCGGTCATGGGCATCATGTGGATCAGCGCCGGCTCGGCCGACAACCTCCAGCCCAAGGACATCGTCGGGGCGCTGGTGAACGAGATCAAGGTCGAACGCGCCAGCATCGGGAAGGTGGACGTGAAGGAGAAATTCTCTCTGGTCGAACTCCCGATGGCGGACGTCGCACGGATCAGCGAGGCGTTCACTGGCACGACCCTCAAGCGGAAGCGGGTGCTCGCACGCCCTGACCGCGCTCGCGAAGGGCGCCCCGCCCGCCCCGACGGCGACCGGCCCCGCCCGCCGCGCACCGAGCGTCCGCCGCGCCGCACCCGCGAATGACATCTCCCCCTCTCCCGATAGGGAGAGGGGGCCGGGGGGAGAGGGCGGGAGGGGATGGGGAGGGGGCGAAAGCCGACGGGCCACCCAGCGGGGTGGCCCGTGTTGCGGCGCGCATTGGCGCGCAGCAGTCCAGCTTACTTCTTGTTGACCAGGTCCTTCAGACCCTTGCCGGCCTTGAACACCGGGGCCTTCGACGCCTTGATGGCGATCGCCTTGCCGGTCTGGGGATTGCGGCCGGTGCGGGCCGCGCGCTTGCGGACCTTGAAGCTGCCGAAGCCGGTGACGTTGACCTCGCCGCCCTTCTTGAGCGTGCCGGCGATGACACCGTCGGTGCCGAAGAACACTTCAACGACCGACCCAGCGTGCGCCTTGGAGGTGTCGAGCGCCTTCGCGACGGCCTCCACGAGTTCCTGCTTGTTCACGTGATGCTCCTTGTGAGGGGGAACGATGACCTGCACGGCGCGGGCTCGTCCCGGCCGGAGGGCCCAATGTCAGGGGATGCACCTTGAGGAAAGGCGCATCTCCCGGGCCTAATATGGGTACGCAGGCTGGAAACCCGCAAGAGTCAAGGCTTTCCGCTTGACCCCCCGGGGGCGCCGGGTTACGCTTGGCTTCCCCGCCCCACCCCGAGGTCCCGGACCGATGTCTCCTGTCACCCGCCACGGCACGATCGAGCTGATCGCCGGCGTCATGTTCAGCGGCAAGAGTGAGGAACTCATCCGCCGGGTGCGCCGCGCCATCATCGCCAAGCGCGCTGTGCAGGTGTTCAAGTCCCATCTGGACGCCCGCTACGCCGGGCTGTTCCAGGTCTCCAGCCACGACGGCCGCGAGGTCGAAGCGGTCCCGATCGATTCCGCCGCCGAGATCTTCCGGCAGGTGCGCCCCGACACTGAGATCGTCGCCATCGACGAGGCGCAGTTCCTCGATGAAGAGGTCGTCACCGTTGCGACCGCCCTGGCCGAGCGCGGCGTGCGGGTGATCCTGGCGGGGACCGACACGGACTTCCGCGGCGAGCCGTTCGGCGCGATGGGCGCGCTGATGGCGGTGGCCGAGGAGGTCACCAAGCTCCGCGCCATCTGTGTCGTCTGCGGCGAACTCGCCTGCCGCAACCAGCGCCTGGTGGACGGAAGACCGGCGCGGTGGGACTCCCCCACGATCATGGTCGGGGGGCGCGAGAGCTACGAGGCGCGCTGCCGGCACTGTCACCGCGTGCCGCGGAAGGATGAGGATCAGACGCGCATGCTTTGAGCGAGGAGCGCCTAGCGCCTAGCGAGACAGAATCCGACATCCTCGCCGGTCGCGGCCCGTTCCTCTCGCTCCTCGCTAGGCGCTTCTCGCTTCTATGCTCAACGTCGCCCTGACCGGCAACATCGCCGCTGGCAAGTCGGAGGTCGTGCGCCGTTTCGCCGAGTGGGGCGCAACGGTCATCGATGCCGACACGCTGGCGCGCGAAGCGCAGGCGCCGGGCACCGAGGTCCTCCGGTCCATCGCGCAGCGGTTCGGGAAGGAGATGATCCTCCCCGACGGCTCGCTCGATCGCGCCGCCCTCCGCGGACTCGTGATGGGGGACGAGACCGCCCTCGCCACCCTGAACGGCATCGTCCATCCCGCGGTGCGTCGGCGCCGCGACCAGCTCCTCGCCGAGGCGAAGGCCCGCGGGGACCGGATCGTGATCAACGACATCCCCCTCCTCTTCGAGGCCGCCGACCCCGCCCAGTTCGACCTGGTCGTGCTGGTCGATGCCCCCGAGGAGCTGCGGCGTGCCCGCCTCACCGGCCTCCGCGGCCTCAGCCCGGACGAAGCCGACAAGATGCTCCGCGCCCAGATCCCCGCCGACGTGAAGCGGGCCCGCGCCGACATCATCATCGACAACGCCGGCACCCCGGAGGAGCTCGACGCCGCAGCCCGTGCCGCCTGGGAACGCCTCCGTCAGGAGGCGGCCCGGCATCCTTGAGTCCGGCCCCGACCGGGCCTATGTTTCTCCCCTCTCGAACACCGACCCCAGACGAGGAATCACTCGTGTCCAACGTCCCTGCCGACCTGCTCTACACCAAGGATCACGAGTACGTCGCCAAGACGTCCGACCCGACCATCGTCCGGATCGGGATCACCGACTACGCCCAAGGCGAACTCGGCGACATCGTCTTCGTGAACCTCCCGAAGAAGGGTGACACCTTCGCCGCCCACGCCTCCTTCGGCACCATCGAGGCGGTCAAGGCAGTCTCCGAGCTCTACACCCCGATCGCCGGTACGGTGATGGAAGTGAACGCCGCGCTCGAGGCCGACCCCGCCGTGATCAACCGCGACCCGTACGCCGGGGGGTGGATGGTGGGACTGAAGGTGAACCCCGACCAGCTCGCCACCCTGATCAAGGCCGCCGACTACAAGAAGCTCATCGGCGAGTGATCGCGCCGACCCGATGATGTCCGTGCAGACGCCTGTCACCGCCCCGGAGCACTCCAGCTCGCGGGGCGGTCGCATTAGCCACTGAGACTCCGAGCCACACCATGGCCACCAAGACCGCCGCACCCGCTCCCGCTCCCGCCTCCGGCCCCCACACCCTCGGCCGGCCCCACGCATTCGCCGATACCTTCGCCTCCCGGCACCTCGGGCCCCGCGAGGACGAGATCCAGCAGATGCTCGGCATCCTCGGCTACAAGACGCTCGATGACTTCATCGACACCGTCGTGCCCGAGTCGATCCGGCTCCGCCGCCCGCTCAACATCCCCGCGGCGCGCACCGAGCGCGAGGCGCTCCGCGCCCTCCGCAGCATGGGAGAGCAGAACCGGATCTTCACCTCGTTCATCGGGATGGGCTATTACGGCACCTTCGTGCCGCAGGTGATCCAGCGGAACATCCTCGAGAACCCCGGCTGGTACACGGCCTACACCCCGTACCAGGCCGAGATCGCCCAGGGCCGGCTCGAGGCGCTGCTCACCTTCCAGACCGCGACCTCCGACCTCACCGGGCTCCCGATCTCGACCGCGTCGCTGCTCGACGAAGGGACGGCGGCGGCCGAGGCGATGTCGGTGGCGCTCCACGCGAAGGACCGGGGGGACCATCCGGTCTTCCTGATCGACTCGGGCTGTCATCCGCAGACCATCGAGGTGGTCCGCACCCGCGCCGAAGCGCGCGGCGTCGAGACCGTGGTGGCCGACCCCGACCAGTTCGCTTTCGACGCCAAGACCATCGGCTGCCTGGTGCAGTATCCCGCCACCGACGGCCGGGTGCGCGACTTCGCGCCGCTGGCCGCCAAGGCGAAGGCCACCGGTGCGCTGGTCATCGCGGCCACCGACCTGCTCGCGCTCACGCTGCTCAAGTCACCCGGGGCGTGGGGCGCGGACATCGCCGTGGGCAACAGCCAGCGCTTCGGGGTGCCGATCGGCTTCGGCGGGCCGCACGCCGCCTTCTTCTGCTGCCGGGACGAGCTCAAGCGCATCATCCCCGGCCGGATCATCGGGGTCTCGAAGGACCGCCAAGGGCGTCCCGCGCTCCGGATGGCGCTGCAGACCCGCGAACAGCACATCCGCCGCGAGAAGGCCACCAGCAACGTCTGCACCGCGCAGGTGCTCCTGGCGGTGATGGCGTCGATGTACGCGGTCTATCACGGCCCCGAGGGGATCACCCGGATCGCCCAGCGGGTCAACGAACGCGCGGCACTCCTCGCCAACGGCCTCCGCCGGCTCCGCTACAAGATCGTCCACGAGCACTTCTTCGACACCGTCTGCGTCGAGGTGGAAGAGTGGGCGCAGCCCCGCATCCTCGACGCGGCGCGCGCCAAGAAGATCAACCTCCGCGTCCTCTCGCCGACCCGGCTGACGATCAGCCTCGACGAGACCACGGGGATGAACGAGATCGCCGACCTGATGGGGGTCTTCTCGCTCGACGAGGTGCTCCCGTTCATGCTCGACGATGTCGGCCGCAAGACCGAGCCGGTCCTCCCGGCGGCGACGGCGCGCAGCACCCCGTTCCTGACCCACCCGGTCTTCCACAAGTACCGCAGCGAGACGGCGATGCTGCGATACATCAAGGCGCTCGAGGCGAAGGACCTTTCCCTCACCGCCGCGATGATCCCGCTGGGCTCATGCACGATGAAGCTCAACGCCACGACCGAGATGATGGGGATCAGCTGGCGCGAGTTCAACCGGATCCACCCTTTCGCGCCGGGCGACCAGACCGCCGGCTACCAGCTCCTCTTCAAGCAGCTCGAGGCGCAGCTGGCCGAGATCACCGGCTTCCACGGCGTGTCGCTGCAGCCCAACGCCGGGTCGCAGGGTGAGTTCGCCGGACTTCTCGTCATCCGCGCCTACCACCGCTTCCGCGGCGACGGCCACCGCACTGTCTGCCTCATCCCCTCCTCGGCCCACGGCACCAATCCCGCCTCGGCGGTGATGGCCGGATTCCAGGTCGTGGTGGTCAAGAGCACCGCCAACGGCGAAGTGGATCTCAACGACCTCAAGGCCAAGGCGGCAGAGCACAAGGAGAAGCTCGGTGCCCTGATGATCACCTACCCGTCGACGCACGGCGTGTTCGAGGCGGGGGTCACCGAGGTCTGCCGGATCGTCCACGAGCACGGGGGCCAAGTCTATATGGATGGGGCCAACATGAACGCCCAGGTCGGCCTCTGCCGCCCGGGCGACATCGGCGCCGACGTCTGCCACCTGAACCTCCACAAGACCTTTGCCATCCCGCACGGCGGCGGCGGCCCGGGGATGGGGCCGATCTGCTGCGCACCGCACCTGACCCCCTTCCTCCCGGGACATCCGGTGGTGCAGGTCGGTGGGCCGCAGAACTGCGGCACCATCTCGGCGGCCCCGTGGGGGAGCGCGGGGATCCTCCCGATCTCCTGGGCGTACATCAACCTGCTCGGCCGGGACGGCGTGACGCTTGCGACCAAGATCGCGATCCTCAACGCCAACTACATCGCGCACCGGCTCAAGGCACACTATCCGATCCTCTATACCGGCAACAAGGGTCTGGTGGCGCATGAGTGCATCCTCGACACCCGCGGGTTCAAGGCGAGCGCCGGCGTCGAGGTCGAGGACATCGCCAAGCGGCTCATCGACTTCTCGTTCCACCCGCCGACCGTCTCCTTCCCGGTGGCCGGCACGCTGATGGTCGAGCCGACCGAGTCGGAGCCGAAGGAGGAGCTGGATCGCTTCATCGAGGCGATGATCGCCATCCGCGGCGAGATCAAGGAGATCGAGGACGGCAAGCAACCGCGCGAGGGGAACGTGCTCTCCAACGCACCGCACACCCTCACCGAGGTGGCGGGCGATACCTGGGACCGGCCCTACACGCGCGAACGGGCCGCCTTCCCGAGCCTGGCCACCAGGAGCAGCAAGGTGTGGCCGACGGTCGGACGCGTCGACGGCGCCTATGGGGACCGGAACCTGGTGTGCACCTGTCCGCCGGTGGAGGAATACGCGAGCAAGTAGGCCGCGCGAAGGCGTAGAAGGCCAAAAGCGGGCTCAAGGCGGGAAGGCGCGAAGGCGGCAATGGTGCTGCGTTCGCGCCTTCTAGCGTTCGCGCCCGCGTTCTTCGTTTAGCTTTCCCCGCATGCAGTGGCATCTCCTCACCGACCCGCCGGCCGACGGCGCGACGAACATGGCGCGCGACCTCGCCCTGCTCGACCTCGCGGCCGAGCGTGGCGTGGCGTTCGTGCGGACGTATACCTGGGCTCCGCACACGCTCAGCTTCGGCGCCAACGAACCGGCGCTCAAGCGCTACGACCGCCCGCTGATCGAGCGGCGCGGGCTCGCCGTGGTGCGCCGTCCCACCGGCGGCCGCGCGGTCTGGCACGCGGAGGAGCTGACCTACAGCGTCACCGCCCCGGAGGGGACGCTCGGCACGCTGGCCGAGAGCTACCGGGTGGTGCACGAGCTCCTGGTCGAGGCACTCACGACGCTCGGCTCGACTTTCGCCCTCGCCGAAAAGCCTGGCACGACCGCACCGCTCGATGGCGGCGCCTGCTTCGCCTCTCCCGCCGGCGGTGAGGTCATCTCCGCGCTCGGCAAGGTGGTCGGCTCCGCCCAGCTCAGGGAAAGGGGCGCCTTCCTGCAGCACGGATCGATACTCCTCGGCAACCGCCAGGAGCTCGTCACCGAGCTCACCTTGGGCGTCCCGCCCGCCCCTGGCGCCGCCTCCCTCCGCGACGTTCTCGGACGGGAGATCTCCCCGGAGGAGGTCGCCCAAGCGATCCGCGCCACCTGCGAGGCCCGCTTCGGCCGACTCTCGACTCTGGACGCTGGACTCTCAACGGCCCTCGACGTCCGCGCGGCAATGCAGCGCCCCCGCTTCCTCGACGACGCCTGGACCTGGAGAAGGTAAGTGGCGTTGAATGCAAGGAATGCTCAAGGCCGGGCCAATGCGAGAAGGCGCGAACGGCCTCCCCGCCGACATTCGCGCCTTCCCGCCTTGGACCCGCGTTTGGCCTTCCACGCCTTTCGCTCGCGGTCGGCCTCCCCCCTAGCGCCGGGACTCGGCCCCCCTTTCCTTATCCATATGTCCCGCCGCACCCTCCTCGTCATCGCCGCTGCCGCCCTGCTGGCCCACCGGCCCACCGGCCCACTGGCCGCCCAGGACCACGGCTCGATCGTCATCGTGAGCGGGCAGTTCCCCAGCCAGCCGGTCCCGACGCTCACCCGCGGCACCGCCGACAACGACATCGCGGACCTACTCTTCCTCCGGCTTGCGCGTCTCGGGCCCACGCTGGTCACCGCCGGTGACCGCGGATTCGTTCCGCAGCTCGCCCGCAGCTGGACGCGGCGCGACTCTCTCACCCTCGTCTTCGAGCTCGATCCCCGCGCACGCTGGCACGACGGCGCACCGGTCACTGCACGCGACGTGACCTGGAGCTTCACCCGCGCCAAGGACCCCGGCCTGGCACCCGCCCACGCCACCACACTCCGCTGGGTGCGCGAGATCACGGCCGACGGCGACGGGCGGGTGATCGTCCGCTTCGCCAAGCGCTACCCGACGCAGTTCTTCGACGTCACCTGGCAACTCCCCATCCTGCCGGCCCACCTGCTCGATACCATCCCGCCCGGGTCGCTCAGCAGCTCGGACTTCGCCAGGGCTCCGATCGGCACTGGCCAGTTCCGCTTCGTCCGGTCGGTCCCCGGGCAATTCATCGAACTCGCCGCGGTGCCGGGGCACTTCCTCGGCACCGCCAAGCTCGACCGCGTGATCCACCGCGCGGCGGCCGACGGTGATGCGCGCATCAACCTGATGCTGAGCGGCGAAGGCGACGGACTCGAACAGCTGGCACTCCGCAGCCAGCAGGAACGGTTCATCGGCAACGCCGAGTTCCGCCTGATCCCGGTGCCGTCGTTCCAGATCGGCTACGCCCTCTTCAACGAGCGCGATCCCGCCGACCGCTCGCTCCCGCACCCGATCCTCTCCGACTCGCTGGTCCGGCGCGCCCTGGTCCTGGCGCTCGACCGCACCACCATCGTCGCGTCGCTCTTCGGCGACGTGGCGAGCGTGCCGGAGGGCCCCGCTTCGATGTCGCTCTGGGCCCGCACCGGCGTGTCGCCCCTCGCGCACGGCGACAGCGCCCGCGCGGCGGCGCTCTTCGCCGCCGCCGGATGGATCGATCATGATGGCGATGGTGTGGGCGACAAGGACGGCCACCCGCTCCACTTCACGTTGATCATCCCCACCACCAGCGCGTCACGACGCCTCACGGCCCAGTTGGTCCAGGAGCAGTGGCGCCATTTCGGTGTGCAGGTCGAGATCGCGCCGCTCGAATTCCCGGCGTACATCCAGCGCCGCAACGACCGCAACTTCGACATCGACCTCACAGTCACGACGCAGGACCCGAACCCGGCCGGCCTGATGCAGGGCTGGAGCTGCGGCGGCGGCACCAACATCGCCAGCTACTGCGACCCGGCGGTGGACTCACTGCTGACCCGCGCCGAGGCAGCGTCCGACGGCGGCCGCGAGCTCTGGCAGGCCGCGCTCCGACGGATCGACTCCGACGCCCCGGCCGCCTTCCTCTTCGCCCCGGCCAACGTGGTCGCGGTGCATCGCCGGTTCGACGGCGTCGTGCTTCGCTCCGAGGGACTCTGGAGCGGGCTCGCGGCGTGGCGCGTGATCCCGGGCCAGCAACTGCCGCGCGACGGGACGGGCGCGCCCTGACGTGATGCGCTGGTTCGTCCGCCGAGCGGCGCTGGGGGCGCTGACCTGGGCGGTCGCGGTCATCGCCCTCTTCCTGCTCATTCGCCTCCTCCCGGGCGATCCCCTCGCCTCCGCCACCGACCTCCCTCCCCAGACCCGCGCCGCGCTCGCCCGTCTCTACGGCCTCGACCAGCCTCTCCTCACCCAGTTCGCGCACTTCCTCACCGGCCTCCTGCACGGCGACCTCGGCGTCTCCCTGCTCCACGGCCGTCCGGTCACCGCGCTCCTGCTCGATCACCTTCCGGCCACCCTTCTCCTCGGTGGCACGGTGCTCCTCGCGGAGTTCTCCGTGGCGTACTGGCTCGGCACCCGGCTCGCCGCCCGCGCGGGATCGGCCGAGGACCGCTGGACGATGCGCGCGCTCCTCACCGGCCACGCGCTCCCGCCCTTCTGGCTCGGGTTGGTGCTCGCCTGGATCTTCGCGCTGCTGCTGCACTGGCTCCCCGGCGCGGGGATGTCCGACCCGTTCATGGCGGCGGACGCGTCGTGGGCCGCGCGGGTGCTCGATGTCGCGCGTCACCTCGCGCTCCCGGCCGTCACACTCTTCCTCACCGGCGTCGTGGTGCCGCTCCGACACCATCGGGAAGCGGTGCGCGAGACCCTCGACGCCGACTGGGTCCGCTCCGCGCGCGCCCGTGGCGTTCCCGAAGCGACCGTGCTCCGTCGCCACGCGGCTCGCGCGTCCCTCGGACCCCTCATCGTACTCCTCGGGCTCTGGATGCCGATGCTCCTGACCGGCGCCGTCCTGGTCGAGAGCACCTTCGCCTGGCCCGGCCTCGGCTGGCTGATGGCCGAAGCGGTCGGGGGGCGGGACTACCCGCTGGTCACCGGGTGCGTGATCCTCGGCGCCGGCGCGGTCGTGCTGGGGAATCTGTTCGCCGACCTGTTGCAGCGCCTTCTCGACCCGCGGCTCGCCGAATGAGACCATTCGCCACCCGCGGGACCCGGATCGCGCTCGCCACCCTCGTCGCCTTCGGGCTGCTGGCACTCCTCGCGCCCTGGCTCCTGCCCGACCCGAACGCCACGCCCGATCCGATCGGTGCCCGCCTCCTCGCGCCAAGCTTCGCACATCCGCTCGGCACCGACGCATTGTCGCGCGATCTCTTTGCGCGGCTCGCGCACGGCGGCGCCATCTCGCTGCAGGTCGGGCTCCTCGCTGCCTTCATCGCGACCTTTGTCGGGGGCCTGGTCGGGCTCTCAGCGGGCGCGGTGGGTGGCGTGCTCGACCAGCTGCTGATGCGCATCACGGACGCGCTCGCGACCGTGCCGCGTGCTTTCGCCCTCCTCTTCGTGGTGGCCGCCTGGCCCGAACTCCCGCTCGGGGCGTTCATCCTCCTCCTCGGCATCACGGGGTGGTATGCGGTCGCCCGCATCGTGCGCGCCGAAGCGATCCGCCTGATGGCCACCGACGCGCTCACCGCCGCGCGCACCCTCGGCGCAGGACGCGTGCGCATTATCTTCAGGCATCTCCTCCCGAATGTCGCAGGCCAACTGGCGGTGGCGACCGCGCTCGGGGTCGGCGAAGCGATGCTGCTCGAAGCGGGGCTCAGTTTCCTCGGTGCCGGCGTCCGCCCTCCCACCGCCTCATGGGGCGTGATGATCCACGACGGATAGGTCGTCCTGCTCACCGCCCCCTGGGCAACGCTCGCTCCCGGCCTCGCGCTCACGGCC
>JANLXK010000070.1:0-14404 GCA_031365045.1 Gemmatimonadota bacterium
CTCGATCCCGCCCTGCATCACTTCGAACCCTTCCATCCGCACCCCCTGGCCCCGCGCCGCGCCCAGGTTGACGCTGAGCGCGGTGAGGGCACCACAGGATGAACGAGCTGCCCCCCGACCCGGTAACCTACGACGAGCACCCATCCCCGCTACCTCCTCCATTGGAGATACAAGGATGACCTTTGGGCCTCGGACTGCCGCCTACCCGCCTCCCCGCCGACCCGCCATCTTTCCCGTATGCCCACCACCCCACTGCCCCGCCCTGCCGACGACGAGTACAACCCGTTCTACGCCGGCTACATCGCGAAGGTCCCCGAGGGCGAGGTCCTCAAGTTCCTCGAGACCCAGCTCCGGGAGGTCCGCTCCCTGTTGAGCACCATTCCGGAAGGGCGCGGCACCCATCGCTACGCCGATGGGAAGTGGTCGATCAAGGAAGTGATCGGGCATGTCTGCGACGCGGAGCGGATCTTCGCCTACCGCGCGCTCCGGATCGCACGGAACGACGCGACCCCGCTGGCCAGCTTCGACGAGAACCTCTACGTCCCCGCCGGAAAGTTCGACGCCCGGACGATGGCCTCCCTGGTGGACGAAGTGGTGCAGGTCCGCGACGCGACCCTCTCCCTGGTCCGCACCCTCGACACGGAGTCGGGTGCTCGGCGGGGTACGGCGAGCGGGAAGTCGATCACCGCGCGCGCGTTGGTCTGGATCATCGCTGGCCACATGGCGCACCACACGGCGGTGCTCCGCGAGCGGTACGGCGTCGGCGCATGAGCGCGGGGGTGACCCTCCGGCCCGCCACAGGGGCCGATGTCCCGGTCATCCTCGAATTGATCCGCGGGCTGGCGGAGTATGAGCGACTGGCCGCGGAGTGCGTGGCCACCGAGGCCGCACTCAGCGAGACACTCTTCGGCGCTCGGCCCCAGGCCGAGGTCATCTTGGCGCTGGCGGACGGAATGCCGGCGGGATTCGCGCTCTTCTTCCACAACTACTCGACCTTCCTGGCGCGGCACGGGATCTTCCTCGAAGACCTCTTCGTGAAACCGGCCTTTCGCGGCCGCGGCATCGGACAACTATTGCTCGTCCATCTTGCCCAACTTGCCGTCTCCCGTGGGTGTGGCCGCCTCGAGTGGAGCGTGCTCGACTGGAACACCGACGCGATCCGGTTCTACGAGACCCTCGGCGCCAAGGCGATGGATGAGTGGACGGTGTACCGGGTCACTGGGCCGGCGCTGGTGCAGTTGGCTGGTGAGGGGTGAGGAGTGAGGGGTAAGGGGGCACACGGTCACGATCTCACCATGTGACCCCCTCACCCCTTACCCTTCACCCCTTACCTCCTAGCTTCCCAACCACGATGACCGCTCCCAATCTACCGATCTGGTCCGACGGCTCTTCCCTCGGCCTCCCCCCGCTCCGGGGCGAGGTCTGGGCGGACACGGTCGTCGTCGGACTGGGCGGCACGGGGCTCGCCGCGGTGCTGGAACTCCTGGCGCGAAAGAAGACCGTCATCGGGATCGAGGCTGGGAGCGTCGGGAGCGGAGCAGCGGGACGGAATGGTGGGTTCCTGCTTGCGGGGCTGCACGCCTTCCACCACCAAGTGGTGCGCGACCAGGGACGCGCCGCGGCCGACGAGATCTACCGGCTCACGATGGCGGAGCTCGAACGGGTCGCCACCGAGACGCCCGAAGCGGTGCACCGCACCGGCTCGCTCCGGCTGGCCTCCGACGCCGAGGAGATGGCCGACTGCAAGGCGCACTTCGACGCGCTCCGCCTGAGCGGCCTCCCGCGGGAGTGGTACCAGGGCCCCGAGGGGGAAGGAGTGCTGATCCCCGGCGACGCCGTATTCCAGCCCCTCGTGCGCTGCCGCCAGATGGCGCGACGGGCGATGGCGCTGGAGGCCCGGCTGCACGAGTCGAGCCCGGCGCTCGAGATCTCAGGAGACCACGTTCGCACCCGTGAGGGAATGGTCCGCTGCGAGCGGGTGATCGTCTGCGTCGACGGCGGGCTGGAGCGGGTGCTCCCTGAGCTCGCGCGCCGCGTGCGCACCGCGCGGCTGCAGATGCTCGCTACCGCCCCCGCTCCCGAAGTCCGCTTCACCCGTCCGATCTACTGGCGCTACGGCTACGAGTACTGGCAGCAGCTCACCGACGGCCGGATCGCCCTCGGCGGGTTCCGCGACAGCGGGGGCGAAGGGGAGTGGACCATCGACGCCACGCCGACGCCGGAAGTGCAGGAGCAGATCGAGCAGTTCCTCCGGGAGCACCTGAAGGTGAAGGCGGCCGTGACCCACCGCTGGGCCGCGACCGTGGGCTACTCCTCCGACGGATTGCCGGTGGTCGAAGAGGCGCGCCCCGGCGTCTGGGGGGTCGGCGCCTACAGCGGGACCGGCAACCTCGTCGGTCCCCTCTGCGCCCGCACGGCCGTCGCCCTCGCCTTCGGCGACCGCACGCCCCTCGCCGACCTCCTCGGCGCCTGAACCGATGAAGGTGCTGCGCCGGAGCGACGACGAGCTGGTCATCGAGGAGCGAGCGTGGCTCCTCCGCGCATTCGGCGGGGTGTTCGCCGGGATCGGGCTCCTCGTTCTCCTCGTCCCCCACTATCCCGGCTTCAGCGGGTACTCGTTGGGTGGGCTGTCATTCCTCCTCGGCGCCAGCTTCATCCTCCTCCCGCGGGTCACGACCATCACGTTCGACCGGGGCCGCGGCACGGTGCAGCTCGACCGAGTGGGGCTCGTGCTCCCCGAGGACCATCGCAGCGCGGCGCTCTTGCAGGTCCGCGGCGTGAAGATCGACAGTGGACGCGACGATAACGACCGGACCTACCGTATCATGCTCGAGATCACCGGTGAGGACCCGATGCCCTTCACGACCTATTTCACCAGCGGCAAGGCCGGCAAGCAGGACGTGGCCGACGCGGTGCGCGGCTGGCTGGCCAAGCAATGAGTCCCTCAGGTCCGCGAGTCGTCTCGAAGCCGGTGAAGGAGGCCGATCCGGTCCCCGCCAGGAAGGTGTGGGGGGCCCAGACGTACGCTCGCCTCGTCCTCTCGCTTCTGCTCGCGTGGTGGGGGTCCGCGATCTACCAGGATCCGGGGGAGTCCGTCCTCCACAACATCATCCTGCCGATCCACGAGTCGGGGCACATCGTTTTCATGGCCTTCGGCGATGTGATGCAGGCGTTCGGCGGCTCGTTCTTCCAGGTCATCTTCCCGCTGATCTTCGCCGCCTATTTTTACCGGCAGGGGGACAAGCACGCCGCGACGATCCCCCTCTGGTTCGCTGGCGTGGCCGCCGTCGACATCGTGCCCTACATCAAGGACGCCCCCTACGGCGAGATCGAACTGATCGGCGGCGAGCACGACTGGTCCTTCATCCTCGGCGAATTCGCCTGGACCCGCCACGCCGAGGCGATCGGGAACTGGACGCTGCATTTCGGCGGGTCCCTGATGCTCGCGGCGCTGGTCCTCGGCATCTATTGGCTTCCCAAAGAGGTCCCTTCCGAATGAAGATCCGGTTCACGCTCCTCCTCCTGGCCCTCCCCGCCGCCCTGCACGCACAGGCGATGCACGACGACCGCTTCAACTGGGGCCCTGTCGAGATCGTGGTCTACGCCGACACGATCTCCGGGGTCGGCGTCATGGCGGGTACCACCGAATTTTTCGACGCCTCCCAGTTCCGAGGCTACGGGGCCTCCTTCGACCCGGCGGTGGTGGCGGCGTGGATGAACGTGGCGAAGGCGTTCGTCGACTCCCCGGACCCCGGGGGAGTGGAGGAGATGCGCGCCGCGCCTGCCCTCGTCAATGCGGGCTCCGACTCCCTCCTTCTCTTCCGGCGACGCCGGGGAGATCGCGGGGAATCGAACGTCATCGTCCAGATGGTCTCGGGGCGGGGCGGCGAAGGGATCACCCTTCTTGCCACCAGGGAGCAGGTCCGCGGATTCCTCCGCTCGCTCGGTCGGCACGGGCCCGCCAGCCGTTACCAGGCCGAGCTGCTGCGCCGCTCGTCCGAACTTTCCGCTGCGCACGTCCCATACGAGGTCCCCCCAAAGGTCCGCTTCAAGGGCGAGAACCGCCATTTCGGGCGCCGCGGGGTCACGGTGCTCCGCTTCACGGTCACGGTGGAGGGGCGGGTCGACCCCGAGTCCTTCGAGGTCATCCGCACGGATGACGAGATGTTCACGGCGGCCGCCCGCGCGAGCCTCGTCACCAGCCGGTGGGAACCGGCGCTCATAACGGGGGTCAGAGTCGAGTCCCACGTGGTGCTGACCATCCAGTTCGAGTGACCTCACCCGCCAACTTCAGCCCATGACCCAGCGCTGGCGCCTCACCGGCATCGCGATCCTGATCTTCGGGATCCTCTTCTGGCGCGTCTACCAGCCGCTGGCGGTCGGGGACACGGTGCGGTTCGTGGGTGAGTACGTCTGGAACGACCAGGGAGGGGTGCTGCACTGGACCCATCACGATCCAGCCGGCCTCCATCAGGGGGGCCGGCTGGGATCACACGGGGTCGAGGTCGAGTAAGGGAGGACTTCTCCATTCGGGACTTTCCCGGGCGGCCCCCTCCCCCCACATTATTCCATCCCCGCCGCATACCAGCCGCCCCGTTCAAGGTCCCCATGAGCCTCACTGCGCTCGACTGGTCGATCATCACGCTGTCCATCATCATCTCGTTCCTGCCGGCGCTCTTCTTCTACAAGCGGGCGGGGACCAACACCACCGAGTTCTTCACGTCCGGACGGGCCGCGCCGTGGTGGCTCGTCGGTGTGTCGATGGTGGCCACCACCTTCAGCACCGACACCCCGAATCTCGTGACCAACATGATCCGCGAGAACGGCGTCGCGGACAACTGGCTGTGGTGGTCGTTCCTGCTGACCGGGATGTGCACCGTCTTCTTCTACGCCCGGCTCTGGCGCCGCTCCGAGGTGCTCACCGACCTCGAGTTCTATGAGCTCCGTTACGCCGGCAAGGCGGCGAGCCTGGTGCGCGGTTTCCGCGCGATCTATCTGGGCCTCTTCTTCAACTGCTTCATCATGGCCACGGTGAACCTCGCGGCCGTCAAGATCGCCACCGTCGTCCTCGGCTGGCCGATGGACCGCACGCTCATCGTCTGCTCGGTCATCACGATCTTCTTCGCGTCGGTCTCGGGGCTCTGGGGCGTGCTCGTCACCGATACGCTCCAGTTCGGCATCACGATGACCGGTACCTTCGCGGTGGCCTATTTCACCCTGCAGCAGCCGGAGATCGGCGGGCTGTCGGGGCTCTGGAGCAAGGTCGATCCCAAGATGCTGAGCTTCCTCCCCGATTTCGGGAACTGGGAGACCGCGCTCGCCGTCTTTATCCTCCCACTCACCATCCAGTGGTGGTCGGTCTGGTACCCCGGCGCGGAGCCGGGCGGCGGGAGCTACGTGGCCCAGCGGATGCTCGCCGCACGGTCGGAGAAGGACGCCCTCACCGGCACCCTTCTCTTCAACGTGATGCACTACGCCCTGCGCCCCTGGCCCTGGATCATCGTCGCTGTCGCCTCGACGGTCATCTACCCGACGCTGGCCGACGTCCACGCGGCCTTCCCGAACATCCCGGCCGGGATGCTGGGGAACGACATCGCCTATCCCGCGATGCTCCGAGTGCTGCCGGCGGGCTTCCTCGGCCTGATGATCGCGGGGATGCTGGCGGCCTATCGCTCCACCATCGAGACCCACCTCAACTGGGGCACCAGCTACCTGGTGCACGATTTCTACCGCCGCTTCCTGAACCCGGGTGCCGCCGAGAAGCATTATGTCCTGGTCGGACGGCTCACCACGGCGGGGTTGATGGTCTGCGCCGCACTGCTCACCTACGCGCTCGACACGGCGAAGGAGGCGTTCGACCTGATCCTCTCGGTCGGCGCCGGCACCGGGCTCATCTACCTGCTCCGCTGGTTCTGGTGGCGCATCAATGCCTGGAGCGAGATCTCGGCGATGCTGAGCTCCTTCGTCGTGGCGATCGGCTTTTTCCTCGCCCGGAAGAGCGGAATGGAGATCTCCACCACCCGCTCCCTCCTCGTCACCGTCGGCATCACCACGCTCGTCTGGGTCACCACCACCTTCCTCACCGCGCCCGCCGAGCGCGCGACGCTCGTGGCGTTCTATAGGAAGGTCCGCCCCGCCGGACCCGGCTGGACCAGCGTGGCTGCCGAGGCGGGCGTGGGCCCCTCGCCCGATTCCCTCCCCCAGCAATTCCTCGGCTGGGCCCTCGGCATCACCTTCGTCTACTCGGCGCTCTTCGGCACCGGCAGTTATCTCTACGGTCACACGCCGCAGGCGCTGATGTGGACCGCGGCGTTCGTGGTGAGCGGGGTTGGGTTGCTGATGGTCGTGCCCCGTATGTGGAAGTAGCGAGAGGGGAGTGCAAGTCACGAGTGGGCGGGAAAGCGCGTGAGAAGAAAGGGGCTCCGATCCGGGGCCCCTTTCAACTTTCTCGCTCGCGCGCCAACTCGCCCCTTGCACTCCTCCCTCGTTACTCCACGATCACGACCCAGCCACGACCCGGCGCCACCGGGATCGCGTCCCCCAGCCGGAAGGTCCGCGCCTCCTGGAACCGGTCGATCGCCGGGGCCCAGAGCGAGGCGCGCGCAGGGAGGATCCCGAGGGCGCGCCAGTCGATGCGGAGATGCAGCTCGACCGTGTCGGGGGCCCAGCTCGCGATGGCGATGAGGGTCTTCCCGTTCTTCACGTAGGCGGTGGCGAGCACGTCGTCCCGCCCCGTCCTGACCGGTGAGGTCGGGTCCCACCATCCGCGCATCTGGGCCTCCGCGATCCCCACTTGGTCCCACAGCTGCCAGAGGGGGCGCGGGTCGCCCGCCCACGGGAGCCGCGCGGTCATCCCGAAGAGCATCCCGCGCCACGGATTGCCGCCGTCCTGCAGCATCTCCCCCATCAGGCCGTATGGGATCCCCGACATCTCGACCAGCCAGTAGTCCGGCCGCGAGTTGTAGTCGAAATACTCCCCGAACCAGAGCCGGTCGATGTAAGGAAAATGCTCGAGGTAGAGATTGGCGCTCGAGGCGAAACCATCATTCCTGTTGTACTGGTTGGCCGAGTGCAGGTCGATCATCGGGTTCGGACGGCCGCGCGCCAGCACCCGCCGCATCCGCTGCATCGTGGTGTGGTCGAACGCCACGTCGTCGAGGTAGAGTCCGTCGATCTCCTCGTGGCGGACGAGCCAATCGAGCCCTTCGACGTAATGATTGTGCCACCGACTGATCCCACTGGTCACCAGCGCGATGTCGCGGAGCTCCGGCACCACCCAGCCGGTGATGTACTCGCCCCCCACATGCTCCTGCAGCCAGGAGTGCCCGCCCCCCGGCCCGGCCGCGAAGACCTCGTGCCCGAACGATCGGAGCGCCCAGAACTCCGGCGCACGATTGGTGAGCTCACGCACGGTGTAGTAGATCTTGAACCGGATCCCGACCGCATGCGCGCTGTCGGCGTATGCCCGCATCTCCGCCGGACGGAAGAAGGGGTAGTTGATGTACGGGTTGATCCCCGTGGCGTGGTGGACGTTCACCACGTTCGCCCCCGCCTCCTTGATCTCCGCGATCGGGCGGTAGGCGTGGAAGAAGCGGGTCGTGAACTGCGCCTTGGGGTCGATCGGGTGGAACGGCGTCAGCAGCAGCTTGAAGTCGAACCAGAGGGTGTCCCCCGGCACCAGCGTGCGCGCGCCACCGAAGCAGCGCAGCACATACTCGGCGGTGGCTTCGTAGAGCTGGGCGCTGCATCCCCCCGCTCCGCCGTTCTCCCAGCTCCGCGGCATCACCAACGGCTTGAGTTGATAGAAGTTGGTGTTGAGCGGCCGATCGTACTTGTCGTCGAAGAGGGAGAGTTGGGCCCCGGCATTCACGTCACCGACCCAGACCGCGTCCTGGTTGTGATGCAGGTCCCAGCGCCAGTCGAACGCCGCGGGGGCAAGCCCCCCCTGGCGGCCGAGCCCCATCCAGTACTTCGCGACGTCGGCGCGATAGGGGACCACGAGCGCGATGTCGTCCACCGGCGTGGTGTCGCTCGCGGTGACCGCCACGTGGTACTCGAGGGTGCCGTCGAACTCGAGGTCGCCCTGGACCTGCGCGGTGACGGCGCCGGCGGTGTTGGTCGCCGTCCATACCGCGATCCCCGGCTGGGTGCGCGTCATCGCCGTGGCGGCGGTGCTCCACTCGAGTGGCGCGCCATCGGTGCCGATCACCTCGAAGCGGATCGGCGCCTGGAGCAGCGGCCGAGCGATCGACGCGAGGGCCGTCATCCCCGGGGTAAATCGGCTCGTGAGCTGGGCGGGGAGCCCTCCCGGTGCCAGGTCGACCGCGCGACCGAGGATCTCGAGGTGCGTGCCGGTCACGGTCACCGGCGAATAGGGCGGAACGACCGACGAGTCGAGCGCGAGGCGGCTGTTGAGCCACCGCAGCCGGCTCAACCGCCACGGAGCGTTGTCGCCGCGTTCGGCGATCACGCTGTCCTTCACGGTAAGCTGCACCGGGATCGTGACGGCCAGTCCTCCGGCCGCAGTCACCGTCGCACTCCCCTGCCATGTTCCCGCGGCGATCTCCTCCGGAAGGTCCACCCCCGCCCAGAGCGGCTGGATGTCGCCCTCGCGCACGCTCACTCGGCGCCAGTACAGGCGCCCCTGCCAGTCGACGCCACCGGTGTTGAACGACGAGAAATGATCGGCCGAAACGGTGGCACCGCCGGGTCCGGTGAGGTCCGAGAAGGTGAGGGTCAGCGAGTCGAGCGCGCGGAGCGCCCAGACGCCGACCTGGAACGAATAGAACTCTCCCTTGAACGCCTCGCCGCTCACCGGCCGCCCCGCCACCCCCGGAGTGGCCCAGACCTGCGGGAGCTCCTTCGTCATGATGATCGGCCGCGTCCGGTCCTCGGCGAAGAGCACGAACGGTGCCCCGTGTGCGCGCGTGAGGACGCCCTCGGTCTCCGCGTCGGTCGCGATGACCTCCATCGGCCAGCGATTCGACATCGAGTCCACCGCTTCGATCGCGCTCACCCGTGCCGCCGGGAGGCTCTGCCATCGGCCGGCCGCGAGGTCGGCGGCGGTGAGTTTCTGTTGCGCCAGCCACCGGCCACTGGCCGTGGTATCGACGGGGCGGTAGGTGATGCGGGGATAGTTGGACCTGACGCTCCCGCGATAGGGGAGGAAATAGACGTAGTAGTCCCCCACCCCCGCGCTCGGTTCGAAGGCGAGGATCCCGCGCTCGCGCGTCACCTCGATCGGCACGGCGTTGGTGACCCGGCGACCTGAACTTGTGGTGATGATGATCTGCTTCGTCGCCGGCTGGGCATCGCGCCGGCGCCAAGGGATCAGCACCTGCACCGCCTTCGCCGGCGCGTCGACGTGGAGCACCGCGCGGTGGTTGCCGAGCGAGTCGGGATCCCAGCGCCCGAGGCGGTACGGGACATCTTGGGCCGACAGAAGGCTCGGCACGACGAGAGCGACAACAAGAAGTTTGTTCATGGGATGCGGTCGGTGTTCACCACGGAGACACGGAGTTACGCGGAGAGCCACGGAGAGATGCAGTTCGGGACCGGCAGTGAGCTTCCCCTGAGACCACAAAGCGGTTCCTCCGTGGGACTCCGTGCCCCTCCTATCCTCCGTGGTGAACGGCCTCAGGTCTGCGCGACAATTTCTTCGAGGTCATCTGCCCGCGCCGTCAGGTCGAGAAAGAGCGCCAACTGCGCTCGCGCCCGGTCCAGGTTATGCCCCGACCGCCCGATCGGATAGTACACATCCCCGGCCAGGTGGTCGGCGAGGAAGCGCACCGTCTGCTCGTAGGTGATCACCCGTCCCGCCGTCACGATCAACGCCCGCTCTGCGGCGATGAATTCCGACCCCGCCCCGTGCCGGTACCCTTGCACCAGTTTCTGGAACATCGCGAGTCGCACCGTCATCCGTCGAGGATCGGCCTCGTCCTCCGCGGCGCTCCCGACGGTGCTCCGGATCAGGTCCCCCACGTCGTGCAGCGCCGTCCCCGGCATCACCGTGTCGAGATCGAGGACGCCCCAGGCGTGGCCAGTGGCGGCGTCGAAGAGGACATTGGCGATCTTGGCGTCGTTGTGGGCCACCCGCTGCGGGAGCGTACCCGAGGCGAGGAGTTCCGGCAGGATGTGCGCAAGCGAGGTGTGCTCGGAGATCACTTCGAGCTCCGGTGCGACCGCGGCGGCCCGTCCTGCGCGATCCGCCGCGACCGCCGCGCGGAGGGCGGCGAGCCGGGTGGCGGTATCATGGAAGCCGGGGATCGTGACCGCGAGCGGTGTCCTGAGGTCCGCCAGCAGCCGGGCGAAATCGCCGAACGCCCGTCCCGCCTCATAGGCGTCGTCGGGAGAGTTGGCAGTGAGCCGAGTCTCGCTCCCTTCGACATAGAGGGTGCAGCGCCACGCGTCGCCGTGGTCGTCCTCGATCCAATCCCTTCCATTCTTTCCCTCCACCAGCGTGAGGCTCCGCCGCGCCGCGTCGCCATCCCCATTCGCCTCGAGCTTGGCCGCGATGTGGCGCGTAACGATGGCGATGTTCGACATCACCGCATCGAGGTCACGGAATACCGAGCGATTGAGCCGCTGCAGCACGAAGCGCACTCCGGCCGCCTCGACCAGCCAGGAACGGTGGATCAATCCGCCCGGCAGGAGTCCCGTCACCACCGGCAATCCGGGGAGACGGAATCGGTTGGCCGCTCGGCGCGCCCCTTCTTCTTTGGTCACCCCCAGAGCCTCTCTGGGTAGACGCCCGCCCGGACCAGCGTGGCGATCGCCTGCTCCACCCGCGGACGGTCCGCCGGATAGGTCATCCCGAACCAGGGACTCCCCGCGTCGAGCACCCGTACGCGCGCCGCCTTCTGGTCGAGCGCTTCCTGCACCGCCGCGGGAAGGAGGAATTCCCGCTTCGCATCGGCCCGGGACAGGAAGCGGACGAAACCGGTCCGCAGGATCGGGAAGATCGAGAGCTGGAAGGCCCAGAGATTCATCGATACGAGCGCGTCGGGGGCGAGAGTGACGTGCCCGCGGGCACCCCGGCCCACCAGCTCACCGGCAGGGGTCGCCGCGATCTCGTACACCTCCTCCACCCGTTCCAGCCACCCCTCGGTATCGACTCGGCAAGCGCCCCGATTCACCGCGCCATGTTCTGACAGCGTGTCGCTCAGGCGATAACCCACCAGTGCGAAGATGGCCGCGCCTTCGGGAGGAGGGCTCCGGAGGAACTCGGCCGCCGCCGCGAAGGCGGGTGCACCATAGAAGTCGTCCGCATTTGCCACCACGAACGGTCCCTGCACCGCCCCTTCGGCCGCCAACACCGCCTGGCCGGTACCCCACGGCTTTTCGCGCCCCGACGGGACGACGACCCCTTGCGGAAGGGCGTCGAGCCGTTGGTGGGCGGTCGCTACTTCCACTTTGCCTGCATAGCGCGGGAGGATCGTGGCGCGGAACGCCTCCTCCAGGTCGGGGCGGATAATGAAGATCACTTTCTTGAACCCGGCGCGCACGGCGTCGTAGATGGAATAGTCCATCAGCGTGGCCCCGCCGGGCCCCACCTCCTCCAACTGCTTCACCCCGCCGTACCGGCTTCCCATGCCGGCGGCGAGGAGAACGAGCGTGGGAGGGATGCGGGAGGTGGGGGGCATGGATAGAACCTACATTGCGGAAAGTGAGGAGTAAGGAGTGAGGAGTAAGGAGTGAGGAGGGGGTATCGGCCGCCTCCACTTCTCACTCCTCACCTCTCACTCCTCACTATTTCGAGTCCCAACGCCACCTTCCGGAGCCCCGGCCAGCGCTCGGTCCCGACGCGCAGTTGCGCCGACACTCCACCGTCGAGCGACACCGCGCGGCGACAGCCGAGTGCGCCCATGAGCGCCGCCATCTCGGGAACGGTGAGTCCAAAAGGGAGGAAGGAGAGCGCCCCTCCCGCCCCTTCGAAGCGGGTGAGGGCGATCAGCCACTTCCCGTCGCGCAGCTGGCCGATCGCGAGGCGCGCGTCGCGGTGGGTCAGGTCGATCGCGATCGCACCGGCGCGGAGCATCGGCGGCACGTCGCCCTCGCCGTGCAGGAGCTCGGGATATGATTGAAAGGCGAGCGCCACCTTTCCTTGGTGCGTGCGGATCCAGAGACTTTCCGCCGGGACGAGCGACGCATCTCCCGCGCTGTCCACCACGAACGCCGGGGCGAGGGCACCAGACCCCACGACGCCCCGCTCTTCGCCATCGATCACGGTCCATCCGAACGGTCCGCCCCCGGTGAACATCCCCGCGTTGAGCGCGATCCGCACGCCACTGTCGGCGCGGTCGATGGTCCAGGTCTTCCGATCCCCCTCCCCCATTCCCCACACCAGCCGCCACCGCACGACGCGGGGATCGATCCGCGCGAGGACCACACCGACCCGCCACGCCTCGCCGCTCCCCGACAACCGGAGTCGACCCAGCTCGATCCCCTCGGCCACCGGCGTCCAAACGACCCCGTCGGCGACGGTCGGGAGCGGCCCGCTCCAATGCGTGGGCGCGGAGTCTGCCTGGAACCAGGGGACCCACCGGTCGTCACGCCAGACGCGGAGGGCGCCGTCCCCGACGAAGGGAACGGCGCCCAGGACGGCCAACGTTGCGAGCACCCCGCGCAGGATCATCCTTCGACGAGGAGGATCTGGTAGCGCTGCAGCTCCGCCCGCTTGGCCTTGAGCGCCGTCAGCTCCTTGCCGCTGAAGACGTACATCGAGCTCCGCAGGTCGGCCTCGTCGGTGGTCAGGTAGGCGAGCACCCGTTCCCGCATGACGCCGTATTGCTCGTCGGTCATCCCGCTCGCGCCGGTGCCGATGACCCGAAGCGAATCGCCGAGGCGGATCCGTGGTGCCTCGGCGGGGATGCGCGGGGCGGTGGGCACGGCGGCGACCGCCTCGGACATCCCACAGCGCTGTTGCGCCGTGACCAGCCCCATCGCAAGCTGCGGATCGGTCATCGTCATCATCATCGCGTTGGTCACCGAGTCCTCGATGGCCTGCGCCTGCCGGTCGTTCCCCCGGTCGCGGGCCTTCTGGATCCGTTCCTCGGTCTTCCGCCGCGCAGCGCTGTCGCCGTAGACGGCACGGTACTCTCGCGAGTTCGTGAAACAGCTCTGAGAATTGTTGATGCGGTCGTTCTGACGGCGGGTCGCCACCTCGAACGCCGCGCGGTCGTCGGCATTCTTCTTGTACCCTGCCTCGAGGCCGGGGCGCTGCTGCTGCTCGGCCCGGAGTCCGCGGATGAGCGCGCCGAGCCGCGCATCGGTCATCTCGATCACCGTCTCATCGAAGGTCGGCGTGCGCGCCGGGGTGACCGCCTGGGTGGCGGCCTGGGTAGCGCGGTCGAGGGGGTTCGGGACGCGGGGCCGGGGCATCCGGATCTGGGCCACGGCCGGTGTGCTCAGCGCAACGAGCGCGAAGGCGAACAGAGGGCGGATACGCATGGGAGCTCCACGGGAACGGGGGAGAGAAAGAGAAGCTACGTCCTCGCCGCCCCGAGGGGGAGGTGTAGATTGGAACGACCGTATGGAACCCACCACCGCGCTCCTCAAGGCCCTCGAATTCGCCGCCGCCAAGCATCGCGACCAGCGGCGAAAGGGGCGCGGCGCGTCCCCCTACATCAACCATCCCATAGAAGTGGCGCGGGCCCTGGCCGAGATCGGGGGGGTGAGCGACCCCGACATCCTGACGGCCGCGATCCTGCACGACACCGTCGAAGACACCCAGACCACTCCGGCCGAGCTCGAGGAGATCTTCGGCGCGCGGGTCCGTTCGCTGGTGGAAGAGGTGACTGACGACAAGAAGCTCACGCGGGCCGAGCAGCGTCGGCTGCAGATCGTCCACGCCCCGACCCTCTCCCCCGGCGCCCGCCTCATCAAGCTCGGCGACAAGCTCTGCAACGTGCACGACGTGATCCACGACCCGCCGCCGAGCTGGGACCCGAACCGCCGGAGAGAGTATCTCGCCTGGGCGGCGGAGGTCGTGAGCCAGATCCGCGGCACCAACGCGGCGCTCGAGGAGACGTTCACGAAGGTGCTGGCGGAAGGACTGGCCGTGTTGGGAGGTTGACAGGCCGAGGGGCGCGCGCCTCGCGCGCCCGTTGTGAGAGACAATTTGTGCGTGAAAGGGCGGCCGAGGCGGCCGCCCCTCGGCGATCAACTCGGAAATCGACTTTCACCAAGGGATCGACGACGTGAACCTCACCAACACCCGTGTCGTCATCACCGGCGGGGCCCGCGGCCTGGGCCTCGCCTTCGTGCGCGTCTTCCTGGCGCGCGGGGCGAGAGTCGTCCTCCTCGACAAGGACGAGGCCGAGCTCGACCGCGCCGTCAGCGCGCTCGGCCCGCACGTCGTGGGTCACCGGCTCGACGTCACCGACGCGGCAGCTGTGCTTGCTCT
>JANLXK010000102.1:0-3041 GCA_031365045.1 Gemmatimonadota bacterium
TCCTGCAGCCGCTCGTACGAGGCGAAGCGCTGCCAGGAGATCTCCAACGCTTCCGGGGTGCGCGGAGCGGCATGATCGGCCCAACGCGTGAGCACCGGCCCTCCCTCCGGGGGGCCTCGCAGCAGCCCTTTGAGCTGACCGGAGGAGCGGGCCCCTCCCGCCGGCAGCTCCTGGCCGATCGGGAGCTCGGGCACGGGGCCCGACGCGGTCCAGACCATCCCGGGTCGGAGGACCGCGGAATCGGCGCTGGTACCGGTCGGCAGCGACGCCATCCCGAAGGGGCCGTGCTGCAGCGCCCACCCCTGGATCGCCAGCCAGCGCTCGGGATACGGAGCACGTCTCAGGGCCGCCGGCGCGGAATCGGCGGGGAGGATCATCCCGCCTCCCTGCTCCGCCCAGGCACGCGCTAGCGCGTCGGCATCGGCGCGGAGGAAGAACCGGCAACTCCCAGTGGTCGCGTCGATCAACGCCTGGAAGGCGGGGCGGGCGTAGCGACGCTCCTCCCCTTCCCACGGGATCGCAGGGGCGAGCGCGGCGCCCGCGGCGGTGAGCCACCCATCGACCATCCACGCGAGACGGCCATCGACCACGAGCGGCCGGGCCTCGTCCCACCACGCTGGCGGGAAGAGCCGCGCGGCCCGCTCGCGCGGCGCCATGCGCCACCAGAGTGCGGCATCGGGCGGGGCGCCGCCGAGCGTGCCGACGGTCTGCGTGCCCCCGGCGAGGAGGAGCCGCCGTCCGGCGCCACCGCGGGGGATGCCGCCCGCGGCGAGGGGAGCGACGGTGTCGCGCATCCCGGGACGGACCGCGATCGTGGGGAGTCGTCGCCACGAGACCAGGCCGGGGTAGTCGGCGGGGTCGGCGTCGCGGTACGAGACCGTCGCACCTCCCGGGGCGAGTCGATCGTCGGCAATCGCGACCACCTCGGGCCCGTCAGGGAGCGCGCGCACGGTCAACCAGACCGGCACCGACGTCCCGGCATGGTCGAGCATCGCCGGGGCGGCGGCGAGCAGCTGCCCGCCGTTGGCCTGGAGCAGGAGCACCAGCGCTTCCGGGCTCCAGAGCCCCGGCCCCGGTGGGCGTCCCGGATCGGACACCGGCGGCGCGATCTCTTCGACGAGCGCGTCGAGTCCGGTGGCGTGTGCCGCGATGGGCCGGGCGCGCTCATCGCTCGCGGTGTCTCTCGGCGCGACGGTAGGGGCCACGAGATGGGAGAGGAGCCCGGTGCCGAGCCAGAGCCCGAGTCCGACGAGAATGAAGGGGGGCCAGGGACGGAACGCCCAGAACGCCACGAGGAGGGCCGCGATCCCCCACGCGATGGCGATGCTCCACCGGGCCCCCGGGGCGAGGGCGGCCAAGGCGGGCCCCTCGAGTCCTGCGACCGCGCGGAGGGGTGCCAGGCCCTCGCTCATCGCGCTGAGGGCGAGGACGCCAGCGAGCAGCAACCCCAGTTGAAGGCGCGCCGACTCGGTCATCGCCGCGCCGCTCCGCGTGATCCGCATCCCGCCGACGACGAAGTGGCAGAGCCCCGCGCCCGCGAGCGCGGCCCAGACGAGATGACTCGCGAAGGTCAGCGTCGCGTCCCAAAGCGGGAGCTGCACCAGGTAGATGCCCAGATCATTGCCGAGCACCGGATCGACGACGCCGAACCGGACCCCCTGCCACGCTTGCGCCACGAGCGGCGCGTTCCCGCCCGCCCCCGCTCCGAGCACGACGCCGAGGAGGACCCCGACGATGACCGCCCCGGTACGGAGGCTCCCGAGCGGGAGGAGTTCGCGGATCTCGAGGTCGCCGAGCCGGCGGGGGACCTGCACCGCGCCGATGCTCCGCACCACCCAGAGGAAATGGCCGACGCACCAGGCGCCGGCCACGACGAGTCCACCCAGTTCGAGCAGCAGCGCCAGCAAGTGCCACCGCATCAGGAACGGCACCGCGGCAGGGGCCACCGCCTCGGCCCACCACCGATCGGCCAGGAGGGCCGTCACCCAGCGTCCGGCGAAGAGCAGCACCACGCCGGTGGCGAGCACCCCGACTGCGACGCGAGCCTTCCCCGGGCGCATCAGCTTCAGCCTCCGACGCCCTGGGTCGCGAGCCAGTCGGTGACCTCGCGCCGGTAGGCATCGCGGGCCTGGGCGTCGGTCGCTTCGAACCGGAGGACAAGGATCGCCTGGGTGTTCGAGGCGCGGATCAGACCCCACCCCTTGGGGAAGGTCATGCGGACCCCGTCAATGGTGTTGACGGGATACTTGGCGCTGAAGTGCCTCGCGGCACGCTCGACGATGGTGAACTTTTCCTCCTCGTCGCACTCCACCCGGATCTCGGGGGTGGTGAACGTGGCGGGAAGGTCGGCCAGGAGAGGCGCGATGCCGCGCCGCGTGCCCGCGGCGACGATCTCGAGGAGGCGTGCCGCCGCAAAGGGGGCGTCGTCAAAACCGAACCAATCGCCGCCGAAGAACATGTGCCCGCTCATCTCGCCGGCGAGGGGGCTCTTCAGCTCCTTCATCCGCGCCTTGATGAGCGAATGTCCGGTCTTCCACATCTCCGGGCGCGCGCCGGCCTTCAAGAGCGCCTGCGGGAGGAGCTCGGAACACTTCACATCGAAGATGACCGGGACCCCGACGCCGAAGCGGCGCACCGCATCACGACCGAAGAGGATGAGCAGCTGGTCCCCCCAGAGGATCCGGCCGTCCTCATCCACCGCCCCGATCCGATCGGCGTCACCATCGAAGGCGATGCCGAGCTCGGCGCCGGTGCGACGGACGGCGGCCTGGAGGTCCACCAGGTTCTCCTCGACGGTAGGATCGGGATGGTGATTGGGAAAGGTCCCGTCGGATTCGCAGAAGAGGGGCGTCACCTCGCAGCCGAGGGCCTCGAGCAGCTCGACCGCCACGAGGCTCCCGACCCCGTTGCCGGCGTCGACCACGACCTTGACCGGTCGGGTGAGCTTGTGCCGCGCCAGGATGGCATCGACGTAGCGCCGGAGGACACCCCCATCGGCGCGCTCGGCGCCCGCGCCGGTGCGCCAGGTCTCGAGGGTGATC
>JANLXK010000122.1:0-4765 GCA_031365045.1 Gemmatimonadota bacterium
CTCGAGGACGCCCGCTGTCCCCAGAAGCCGTCGAAGAAGCCGGGGGAGCACAGCACGTGCCAGCTCACCGAGCCGCGGCTCTTCAACTTGATGTTCAAGACCTTCATGGGGCCGGTGGAGGAGTCGGCGGCGACGATCTACCTGCGGCCTGAAACGGCGCAAGGGATCTACGTCAACTATCTGAACGTCCTCAACAGTTCGCGCCAGCGGATCCCGTTCGGCATCGCCCAGATCGGCAAGGCGTTCCGCAACGAGATCACGCCCGGGAACTTCATCTTCCGCACCCGGGAGTTCGAGCAGATGGAGATGCAGTTCTTCGTCAAGCCGGGCGCCGACCTCGAATGGTTCGAGCAGTGGCGCGAGATCCGGATGGCGTGGCACCACTCGCTGGGATTGAACCCCGCCAAGCTCCGCTGGCACGAACATGGCCCGGGCGAGCTGGCGCACTACGCCAAGGCGGCGTACGATATCGAGTACGAGTTCCCCTTTGGCTGGAACGAGATCGAAGGGATCCACGACCGGACCGACTTCGACCTGAACCGGCACCAGGAACACTCGGGCAAGAAGCTCGAGTACTTCGACCAGGCCGAGAATGCCCGGTACGTGCCGTACATCGTCGAGACCTCGGCGGGCGCCGACCGGGTGACCCTCACCGTCCTGGTCGACGCCTATCGCGAGGAACAGGTCGAAGGCGAGACCCGCGTCGTCCTCGGTTTCCATCCCAACATTGCGCCGGTCAAGGCCGGGATCTTTCCGCTGGTGAAGAAGGACGGGATGCCGGAGATCGCGGTCAAGCTCCATCACGACCTCAAGAAGCGGTTCAACTGCTTCTATGATGACAGCGGCGCCATCGGCCGGCGCTATCGCCGGATGGACGAGGTGGGGACCCCGTTCTGCCTCACGGTCGACGGCGAGACCGCCGTGAGCCAGACCGTGACCGTGCGGCACCGGGATGCGATGACGCAGGAGCGCGTGAGCCTCGACAAGGTCGGTGCGTTCATCACGGATCGACTGATGGAGTAAGGGGTGAGGGGTAAGGAGTGAGGGGGGTGTCAAAGCACCACCCCCTCATCTCTCACTCCTCACCTCTCACTCCTCACCTCTCACGCCGTATGCGCCTCTCCGACTTCCAGAAAATGGTCGCCGCCATGGCCGCCGAGCTGCCACGGGAATACTTCGTGGGAGTGGCGGCCGTCGACGTGTCGGAGAAGGCGGTCCCGCACCCCACCCGGCCGGAGATCTACACTCTGGGCGAGTGCATCCCGATCCCGACCGGCCCGGAGCCGGGGGAGGAGGGGGTGCAGAGCCGGATCATCCTCTATTACGGCTCGTTCAAGTCGCTGAGCCGGATCGAGCGGGGGTTCGACTGGCGGGGGGAGGCGTGGGAGACATTGACCCACGAGTTGCGGCACCATCTGGAGTGGCGGGCGCGGAAGCGGGATCTCGAGTCCTTCGACGAGGCGGCGGAGCACAACTTCGCGCGGCAGGATCTGGAGCCGTTCGATCCGTTGTTCTATCTGGATGGGGAGTCGGAGGCGCCGGGGTGGTACCAGGTGGACGACGACCGGTTCCACGAGCAGATCGTGCGCGCCGTCCCCGCGGAGGTGGAGTTCGACTGGCACGGGGCCTCCTATCGGGTCGCGGTGCCCTCCCACGTGACCCTGCCGGCCTTCCTGACGGTGGAGGGGGTGGATGACCCGCCGCCGGGGGAGCTGGTGCTGGTGCTCAGGCGGAAGCCGCGGGTGTGGGACCTCTTCCGGGCGGTCCCGCGACCCACGCAGGTGCTCGTGAAGGCAGAGCCCAGCGCGGAAACCCCGAAACCCCGAAGAACTGCGACTGACCAGTAGGTGCTCGGAATGGTGTCCTCGTCGATCGACGATCTTGCCCCAGCGCTGGTTCGGGGTTTCGGGGTTTCCTCGCAATTGCCCGCTATATTTGGACCCATGCCAACAAAGCTCCGCCCGGTCCTCGGCTTGACCCTCCTGTTGGTGGGAGGGCTCCACGCCCAGACCACCGCTCCCGTCCGCGCGCCGCTCCCGTCCTACAAGGTCGGCGTGGTCTCCGAGTCGGGGGACATCGTCAGCTGGTTCATCCCCGACGGTCCCCGGCTCATCCCTGACCGCGTGGTCCCCGTCGGCCTGATGCCCACCGACCCGGACGGCCCGCACAACATCGCCGTCAGCGCAGACCAGCGGTGGTACTACATCAGTATCGCCCACGGCACGCCGTTCGGCTGGCTCTGGAAGCTCGACGCGCTGAACGACACCGTCGCGGGCCGGGCCCAGCTCGAGATGTACCCTACCACGATCGGCCTCACCCCCGACGGCGAGTGGGCGCTGGTGGCCAACTCCGATTTCTTCGGCGACCGCCCCAAGATCAACCCGGCCACGCTGGTGCACGTCCCCGACATGACGACCATCAGCGACTTCCCGGCCTGCGACATGCCGCACGGGTCGCGCTCCAACCACGCCGGGACGGCGATCTACCTCACCTGCATGCACAGCGACGAGATCCTGGAATTCGACACCGGGAAGCTCGCCTTCACGCGCAGGGCCAAGGCGGGGCCGGGGATGTCGCACATGGCAGGCGGGACGCCTACCGCCCCAACCGACAGTTCGTGTCAGCCCACCTACGTCGCCGTCTCGCCTGACGACCAGTGGCTCTACATCGCCTGTAATCACTCCAACCTGATGGAAGTCATGGACGTGGCGACCCTGACCGTCCAGCAGCGGGTGCCGACCGGGGCGGGGGCGTACAACGTCGACCTCTCCCCCGACGGCTCGGTGCTGGTGGTGACCAACAAGAAGGGGCAGTCGGTGTCGCTCATCGACCCCCGCACATGGACCGAGACGGCTCGGATCGCGACCACCAAGAAGATCGTCCACGGTGTCGCGTTCAGCCCCGATTCCAGGTACGCCTATATTTCGCAGGAGTCGATCGGGGCCGATTTCGGCGCGATCGACGTCATCGACCTGACCACCCGCCAGAAGATGTTCACCATCCCCGTCCCGGCGCAGCCGACCGGGATCGTGGTCTGGCGCCGCCCGAACTGAGACCGCTGATGACCCACGAGACCGTCACCACCTTGGGCCCCGCCGACGTCCTGGCGCGCGCCCAGACCTTCTTCGCCGAGCGTGTGCCGGCCAATGCCGCGTATCCGGAGAAGCAGGGCCCGACTTGGCTCGTGCTCCGCGGGCAGGGAGGCGAGGAGATATCGCTCTCGGCCACCACCGCAGATGGGATGACCAAGGTCCGCGGCTCGACTCTCCTCTTCGACCAGACGGTCGCCCGTTTCCTCTCGACACTGCCGGTGCCGGCCACGGTGGGCGCGCGCCGTCCTGAGCGGAGCGAAGGATGAGTCCCGCCAAGGCGGCAGACCTCCGGGTCCGGGTATCGGAGGCGTGGAGCGATGTAGACCTCCCCTGGACCCCCGATCTCCGTATCGGTGAGCTCAAGCTCCGGGCCCTCGTCGCCACCCAGCGCGCCGGCGACCCCGCCGCGTACGAAGTGAAGTTCCGCGGCGCCAGTATCCTCGACGAGGGTCGCACGGTCGGCGAGCTCAAAGTCCCGGCCGGGGCGGGGCTCATCGTGCAGGCGCGACGAAGGCAGGCGGTGCGATGACGGTCGACAGACAACAGACGCTCGGACGCTCGACGGGGCTCCGGTAGAGCCCTTTATGATCATTATCATCATCATCTTCTTCATCTTCTTCTCCCCGTCCTCCTCTTCTTCCTCTGCAAGTCTTCCTTCGTCGTGGTGGTCATCATCATCATCATCATCATCACCACCTCTGCTTTTCTCTCTCTTTTTTCCATCAGTTTTCAATTTCACCCGGGCTCGACGGCAGTCGGTTCTTAGTTCACATAGTTCACTATAGCGGTCTATTATGTGAACTTATAATATTAGGTTCCAATAGGGAACATCCCAATAAAGTTCACTGTCTGGCGCAAAGACGTGAACTATATGAACTTTGGTGGGTGACTCACTCCCTCATCTCGAATCCGTGGACACCGTACGGGCTGGCGTCCGACCCCTACTTCCAAGAGCCGCTAACACCGAGCGACGCCGGGGAAGAAGGGGGACTCTTTGTCGGTAGGACGGATGAGGTACGTGATCTAGGGCGGAATATCGGCGGCTCGCTCGTCTCGCGGGCAATCGTGCAGGGGCCTCCTGGGGTTGGGAAGACGACAATCCTCAATCGCCTAAAAGCCTCATTGGCCACGGACGGGCACCTTACGCACGATGAGCCGATCCGGGTCGTAGCAGGGATGGCGGTTGAGCGGTTCTGCGTAGAACTCTTGCACTGCCTGATCAACGTCCACCGAACAACCGAAGCGGTGACAGGCGGAGCGAGGGGAGATGCCGAGTTCTGGAGCTCACTGGCCCGTCGCGTTCAGGGTGAGGACAGCGTGGGGTGGCAGGCCCAGGTTGGCCCGGTCGGGGGCGGCAGGAGCCGCGTGCGGGTAGCACCAGAGCTAGGCGAGCGCTCATTGCACCAAGAGGTTACAGCCGCAATTGAACGCTTGAGCGAAGGCGGTACAAGAAAGCTCTTGCTGCATGTCGACAATGTCGAGAATGTGACAGCGGCAGATCAGGCGCAGGCTACTGCACTGTTCCTTGGCCTCCGGGACTTCTTCATGATCCGCGGGGGGCATTGGGTCTTCGTCGGTGCGGATGACCTGGCTGGCAAGGTCTTCGACCCTCATCCCCAATTGCGGGGAATCGTCCCCGTGGTGCAACGTCTGCGACCCCTCGACGAGAATAC
>JANLXK010000144.1:0-1111 GCA_031365045.1 Gemmatimonadota bacterium
TTGGCCATGGCACACACGTGGCTGGGACCATCGGCGGCTCGGGCGCCAAAGGCTCCGTCCGAGGCGTCGCGCCAGAGGCGGCCCTGGTCTCGTTACGGGTTCTCGACGCCAACGGCCAGGGATACGTGAGTAACGTCATAGAAGCGATCGACTGGACGATCGCCCACCGCAGAGACTATCGAATTCGCGTCGTGAACCTCTCGTTTGGCCACCCCCCCGCTGAGTCGTACCGCACCGACCCGCTCGCCCATGCCGTGGAGCGCGCTTGGGCCGCCGGCCTCGTCGTCGTCGCCTCCGCCGGTAATCGCGGTCGCGACGGACACTTCACGGTGAACGCCCCCGGCAGCGACCCGTACGTATTGACCGTTGGGGCGATGAACGACTTGAACACCGCCGAGCGTGCGGACGACATCACGACGACCTACAGCAGCAAAGGACCGACCTTCGGCGACCACATCCTCAAACCTGACCTCGTGGCACCAGGGAATCGCATCGTCTCCTCGCTCGCGCCGGGAGCGACCCTTGCACGCCTCTATCCGGACCGGGTCGTCTCGAAGGACCGAATTGAATTGTCCGGCAGCAGTATGTCGACCGCGGTCGTTTCCGGAGCTGTGGCAATTCTTCTTCAGAGGAACCCAAACCTTACCCCCGACCAGGTCAAGGCGATCCTGCTCTACTCCGCCGACCGTTTGCGTAACGCCGACCGATTCACTGTTGGAGCGGGCTACCTCAACCTAATTCACGCGGTGGCGATGACGGGGCACTTCCGTTCGGTCCGGTTCAACAGCGCGTCGCCTGTCGTTCACCCGAATGCCGTCGGAGGTTTCTCGCTCTCGCCAACGGCTTCGATCCTCCAGTCGAGCACCGCAACCTGGGGTGACACCGCAACCTGGGGCGACACCGCAACCTGGGGCGACACCGCAACCTGGGGCGACACCGCAATCTGGGGCGACACCGCAACCTGGGGCGACACCGCAACCTGGGGTGATACGGCCGTCTGGGGCGACACCGCAACCTGGGGCGACACTGCCATCAACGGCGACACCGCAACCTGGGGCGATACCGCAACCTGGGGCGATACCGCAACCTGGGGCGACACCGCAACCAGGGG
>JANLXK010000181.1:0-1349 GCA_031365045.1 Gemmatimonadota bacterium
GCCGCCACCCTTCCCCCCGGCGTCGAACTCGCCCACGACGGCCTGCGCCTCGAGACGGCATGAACGCTTCCCGCTGGGGCATCGCGGCGTGGGTTTTCGCCTTGACCTTGGCGTTTGCTGCGCGGCCGCAGGAACCGCCCCTCACGAATGAGGACATCGTCCGCATGGTCGCGTCCGGAACTCCCGAGGACGACGTGCGACAGGCGATCCACAACCACACGGAGGCCTTCGACCTCTCCGGCGAAATGATCGAGGAACTGAAACTCGCGGGCGTGCCCGCGGCGATCCTGGCGGCCATGGCGAGGCGGCACGCCGAAAACGCTCTACCCGTAGCTTCGGCAAAGCGTGCCACGCGAGGGCGCGTGACGCTCATCGTGAACCTCAACGGCGGCGGGGGCGGATCGCGCACGGTTCGTGTCCCGGCTTGGGCGGACGAGGACGCGAAAGCGACTCTGAAGCTCTCCAGGGAGAATGACCAGCGCGAGGTCAAAGACCTCGCGGTCTTCCTGGCGTGCACTTCCCCCGAGCACGTCCCCGATCTCTGGCGCTCGAAGTCGCCTCTCGGCCGAGACATGAACTCGGTCACGCGGCACGAGATGCTCGCGTTCGTGGCGGGCGACACGCCTTCGGGTAAGTCCCCGCGCCTCGTGCTCCCCTCGCGCGTCGAGTCGGACATTGACGACGCGGAGCCTCACGATCTCGTCTTGGGAGTCGCCGCCCTCATCGGGGACCGATGGCTGCAACTGGGCGCGGCCGCTCTGAAAAACACGACGATCGCCCCGGGAGGGAAGCCGCTTTCCGGCCGCATCGAGCACGTGGGCCACGGCTTCGTTTTCAAGGTCGAGCTGGCGGCGCCGCGCTAGGATCGCGGGTTCACAACCTCAACGACACCAGCTTCGAAACGCCCGCCTCTTCCATCGTGACGCCGTAGAGGAGGTTAGCCGCCTCCATCGAGCGTTTGTTGTGCGTGATGAGGATGAACTGCGTGTGGTGAGCGTATTCGGAGAGCATCCGCGTGAAGCGGCCAACGTTGAGCTCGTCGAGCGCCGCATCGACCTCGTCGAGGAGGCAAAACGGAGAAGGCTGATACCGGAAGATCGCAAACAGCAGCGCCAACGCCGCCATCGACTTTTCGCCTCCGGACATGAGCAAAACGTTTCCGAGCTTCTTCCCCGGGGGTTGCGCGATCATCTCGATCCCGCACTCCAAGACGTCGTCGCCTTCCTCGAGAACCAGATCCGCCCGGCCACCGTTGAACAGGACCTTGAAAGTCTCGACGTAGTGCCCGCGAATCGTCTCGAACGCCTCCAGAAATAGGTCGCGCGAACTGCGGTTGATCCGCTTGACCG
>JANLXK010000252.1:0-2443 GCA_031365045.1 Gemmatimonadota bacterium
GGGAGCAAATCGGATCTGTTCCCCCTCTCCCGTAAGGGAGAGGGGGCCAGGGGGTGAGGTTTGAACGGAGCCGAACTTGTCCTCGTCCGCCTCGCGGGCGCCGTCGCTCTCGGCGGCGATGAACGCCTCGAGCGCGCCATCGCCGAGGTGCTCGCGGCCAAGGTCGACCCGCTGATGGTCGACGAAGCGATCCTGATGGCGATCGTCGCGGTGGGGTTCCCGCGGACCCTGGTGGGTATGCGCGCTTGGCGGAAGGTGAGCGGTGAGCGGCCTGTCCTGAGCGAAGCGAAGGATCCGGTGAGCGGGGCCACCGACGACCAACGACCAATGACCAGCGACCCCAGTACGGACTACACTCGGCACGCGGAGTGGACCGCCGATGGCGAGCGGACCTGCCGGATCGTCTACGGGTCCAACTACGAGCGGCTGCGGCAGACGGTGCGGGATCTTCACCCCGCGCTCGACGCCTGGATGATCACCGAGGGGTACGGCCACACCCTCTCCCGCCCGGGGCTCTCGCTCCGCCAGCGCGAGCTCCTGATGGTGGCGATGTGCGCGGTGCTCGACGTGCCGCACCAGTTGCACAGTCACTTGAAGGGAGCGCTCCACGCTGGCGCGACGTCGGCGGAGGTGGAGGCGGCGCTGGAGGCGGTGATCGGGGAGTTGAGTCAGCGGGAGCAGGAGCAGGCCCGGCAGTTATTGAAGCGGGTCATCATCTGAGTTCCCCTCTCCCGACAGGGAGAGGGGGCAGGGGGAGAGGGCGTGTTCATCGATGAAGTCGTCGTCCGCGTCGCCGCAGGCACCGGGGGGTCCGGGGCCTCGTCGTTCGCGCGATTCAAGTTCCGTCCCAAGGCAGGACCCGACGGCGGCGACGGCGGGCACGGCGGGAACGTGTTCATCAGGGGGGACTCCAACCTCGCGACCCTGCTCGACTACCGCTACCACGCCAGCTGGAAGGCGGAGCGGGGCGGGCACGGCAAGGGGAAGAACATGACCGGCGCCACGGCGGAGGACGTCTACCTGCCGGTGCCGCCGGGCACCGAGATCTGGGACGCCGACAGCGGTGAGTGGATCGGGGAGATCCTCGCCTCCGGTGATTCCCTGCGGGTCGCCAAGGGTGGGCGCGGTGGCCGAGGCAACGCGCGCTTCGCCACACCGACGCACCAGTCGCCCCGGGAGTGGGAGCCGGGGGACGAGGGGGAGATCCGGAGCCTCCGGCTCAAGCTCAAGCTCATCGCCGACGTCGGCCTGGTGGGCGAACCGAACGCGGGGAAGAGCACCCTCCTCTCCGTCGTCAGCGCCGCGCGACCCAAGATCGCCGACTATCCCTTCACGACCCTCGAGCCCAACCTCGGCGTGGTCCAACTCACCGGCGGCCGGACCTTCGTCGTCGCCGACATCCCGGGGATCATCGAGGGGGCGCACGCCGGCAAGGGGCTCGGACTTCGGTTCCTGCGCCACGTCGAGCGGACGCGGGTGCTCGCCTTCCTGCTGCCGCTCGAGAGCCTCGACGTGCAGGCGGTGTACGACAAGCTGCGCGAGGACGTGCGGCAGTACAGCCCCGACCTCGCCCGCACGCCCCACGTGGTGCTGCTCAGCAAGCGCGACCTCCTCCCGGCCGGCGAGCCGCTCCCCGAGCTGAACGCACCGGACGCGCAGGGGATCCTGAGCGTGTCGAGCGCGGCGGGGACCGGGATCGAGGAGTTGAAGGAGTATCTCTGGAAGTTCGTGGAGGAGGCCAAGTCGCACCGACGCTCGGACGCACAGGCGGACGAAAACGATGCGCATCTCAACGATGATGACCCGAGCGACCGCGCGCCTGTGCGACCGAGCGACGTGGAGGACCTGGATGACGACCTCGACGAATGATCGGGAGGCCTGGATCACCCTGGCCCTGACGCCAGGGATCGGTCCCACCCGCTTCCAAAGCCTGCTCCGAGCCTTCGGCTCACCAGACGGCGCCCTTGCGGCGCCGTTCTCGTTTTTATGCGCCGTGCCCGGGATTTCCAGCGCCTGTGCCACGGCGATACGGGAGGAGCGGGACGCGGGTCGCGGGTCGCGGGTGTTGGAACAGTTGGAGAAGCTCGGTGCCCGCGCGCTCCTCTTCACGGACGAGGACTACCCGGCCGTCCTGCGCGACATCCCCGACCCGGCGATGGTGCTGTTCGCGTGGGGAAAGCTGGGCATCCTTGCAGGTGGGGTCACCACCAGCCAGGAACCGTCCCGAGTGGATGCTGCAGGGCTCCCTCGGGACGGTTCCGGTGTGGCGATGAGTCCGTTGGCCGCCGCCATCGTCGGCACGCGCCATCCCACCCAATACGGCATCGACGTCACCAAGGGGGCGGCTGCGGCGTGCGCCCGTGCGGGGATCACGGTCGTGAGCGGGATGGCCCGCGGCTGCGACGCCATCGCCCACTGCAGGCCGTCGGCCACGTTCGACTTG
>JANLXK010000278.1:0-3843 GCA_031365045.1 Gemmatimonadota bacterium
GGGAGATTCGCTGCTGCAGGCCAAGGGGTTCGTCATCTCCGGCGTGGTGCCGCTCACCTCGACCTTCGAACTCCGGGGCGAGTGGTACACGGGCCAGGGCCTTTCCGGGCTCGGTGGTGGCGCCATCGGACAGCCTTCCAACTCCCTGGGGGAACCGCTCAAGGACGACGGCGGCTGGGGCCAGTTGAATGCCAAAGCCGGCGCCAACTGGGAGGTCGGCGTCGGCTTCGGATACAGCAACCCCCAGGGCACCGCGGCCGACCAGGCGAACAAGGCGTTCAAGGACCTCAACACTCAGTATGGCGGCCGGGTCCAGTGGCGCCACACACCCGCCGTGGTCGCCTTCGAGTACCGCCACCTCGCCACGACCTACGGTGGTACGATCGACGAGCGGACGGCGACGCATCTGAACCTGGCGATGGGTGTGGAGTTCTAGGGAGTTAAGAGTTAAGAGTTAAGAGTCAAGAGTTAAGAGCTAAGAGTTGAGAGTTAAGAGCTAGAAGTTCAATGGGGTCCGAAAGAAAGGCCTGTGCATTGCCGCACGGGCCCTTGTGTTACACCCCTCTTAACTCTGAACTCTCAACTCTTTACTTGATGGTGTAGTGCATCCGGTACGGCGCGATCGGGTGCGCGATGCCGAAGAAGAACTCGGTCTCGCGGTCCGTACCTTTCAGCACTCGGCCGGCCTGGATGAAGGGAGCGATATCGTGGATCGGCGACCGATAGGCGACCACCGCCTGGGCCCAGGGAGAGAACCCGTTCTCACCCGCGGTCTGTTCGCGTCCGGCGATGAGGCCGAGCCCGGCGCTGACGTAGAGCCGCTTCTGCTGGCTGATCGGCTCGTACTGGGCGACGAGGGTGAAGTTGTCGGGGCTCACCTTGGTGAGCTTTGGGATCCAGAGCAGGTCGACGGCGAGGCCCACGTGCCGCGCCCCCGTGCCGAACTGGGTGTGGAGCCGGAGTGCGGTCTCGGAGACATCCGAGGGGACGTCACCGGTGCGCTGATAGAGCCCCACGTTGAAGTCGATGGCCGGATCACAGAGCCAGCAACCCTCCGGCTCGCGCCGGGTCCAGAAGGTGACGCCGTGCGGGAACTCCTCCGGAAAGGTGGAGGCGCCCTCGTTGGCCATCTCGTGGGCCTGAGCGGACATCTGGCCGGGGAGAAATGCGAACGCGAGTGCGGCGACGGCCGCGAACAGGGTCCGACGGGTGGGGGACATCGAGTGCTCCATCAAGTTTGGAGTTCGGAGTTTGGAGTTCGGAGCGGTGTGTGACGAAGACCCCTCAAGAATAATTCCTTCACCTTCCCACCGCCTCGAGGGTGGGGCGGAGGACCCGCCAGACATTCTCCGCCACGATCTGGTGCCCCCGCGGGTTGGGGTGGATCCCGTCCCCCTGGTTGAGCGAGTCCACCCCGGCCACGCCAGCGAGCAAGAAGGGGACAAAGACGAGATGGCTGGCGCGCGCGAGTTCCGGGTAGATGGCCCGGAACTTCGTGACGTAGCGGCGTCCCAGATTCGGCATCGCCTCCATCCCGACGAGCACGATGCGGGTGGCGCTGTCCCGGGCGCGGACCCGGTCGATGATCGTCTGGATGGTGGCGCGGGTGGAGTCAGGGTCCTGGCCGCGGAGTCCGTCATTCGCCCCGGTCTCGATCACCAGCACCGCTGGCGGGTCCTGCAGGATCCAGTCGATGGTCGCGAGCGTGCCGGCGGAGGTCACCCCGCTGTTCCCCCGGTTCACCACCTCGATCTTGAGCCCGACCGAGTCGGCCTTCTTCTGGATCAGGGCAGGATAGGCCTGGTCGGGGTCGACGCCGAGGCCGGCGGTAAGGGAGGTGCCGAGGAAGACGACCGTCGCACGGGCGGACGGACGCACGGACGCACTGTCTGGCGAGGTCGGCGCAGAAGGGGCTGCTGGGGGCGCCTTTCCGCCGCAACCGACCAGCAGCAGCGCGAGCGCTGCCACAACGATCATCCGTCTAGATTCCATCCCTATGCTCCGAGCCGACGCCCTCACCAAGACCTATACTTCCGGTGGCCGAGACCTCACGGTCCTGAAGGATATCACGTTCACGCTCGAACCCGGTGGCTTCCTCGCCATCGTCGGGCCCTCCGGCAGCGGGAAGACGACCCTGCTCGGTCTCCTCGCCGGGCTCGACCGGCCGACCAGCGGCTCCGTCCACCTCGACGGCCAGGATCTCGCCGCCCTCGATGAGGATGACCGTGCCCGGCTCCGGGGCCAGAAGGTCGGCTTCGTCTTCCAGTCGTTCCAGCTGATCCCGACGCTCACCGCCCGCGAGAACATCGAGGTCCCGCTCGAACTCCTGGGGCAGGAGGCCGGCGCCCGCGCCGACGAGCTCCTGGCCCGGGTGGGGCTCGCCGACCGCGGGCACCACTACCCCATCCAGCTCTCCGGGGGCGAGCAGCAGCGGGTCGCGATGGCGCGCGCCTTCGCCAACCGCCCCAAGATCCTCTTCGCCGACGAGCCGACCGGCAACCTCGACCGGACCAACGGCCACTCGATCGTCGAGCTCCTGATCGAGCTCAACCGCACCCTCGGTACCACCCTCGTCCTGGTAACGCACGACCTCGAACTCGCCGCCAAGGCGAAGCGGATGCTCCGCCTCGCCGACGGCCTGGTGGTCGAGGACCGCACCTCGTGAAGCGCTGGCGCTGGATCATGGCGATGGCGTGGCGCGAAAGCCGAGCCGCGCCTCGCCGCCTGGTGCTGATGACCTTCGCCGTCGCGGTGGGCGTCGGTGCGCTCGTCGCCATCAACGGGTTCGCCGACAACCTCCGCGTCTCGGTCCAGGAACAGGCCCGCGCCCTCCTCGGCGGCGACCTCGGCCTCTCCTCCCGCCAACCCTTCACCCCCGAAGCGAGACGGCTCGTGCGGGTGCTGCAGGGAGGCGGCGACTCCACCAAAGCCTCCGCCGGCCGCTCGGCCAATGTGACCGGATTCGCCGGGATGGCCTATGTCACCCGCACCAGCGGCGCCCGCCTGGTGCAGGTCGCCGCGGTCGAAGCGGGGTGGCCGTTCTATGGTACGGTGAAGACGGTGCCCGCCGGGATCTGGGATTCGCTCCAGACCGGGCACTTCGTCGTGGTCGACCCTGCCCTCCTCACCACCCTCGATGCCCGCGCCGGCGACACCCTCGCCCTCGGCGAGTCCCGCTTCGTCATCCTCGGCTCGGTCACCCAACTCCCAGGAGATGTAGGGGTCCGCTCTGCCTTTGCGCCGCGGATTTTCATCCCCGCCGTGCATCTCGACGAGACCAAGCTCCTGAGCTTCGGTGCGCGGGCCTCGCACGAGCTCTACCTCAAGCTCCCCGATCCCAAGCGCGCCGAGATCCTGAGCGGGAAGTACGAACAACAGCTCCGCGTGGAGAAGGTCCGGATCCGCACCGTCACCGATGACCAGCAGGACCTGAACGACGCACTCGGCACCATGACGCGGTACCTGGGGCTCGTGGCACTGATCGCGTTGCTGCTGGGCGGGATCGGTGTCGCCAGCGCCACTCACGAATTCATCAACCGGAAGCTCGAGACCGTGGCGGTGCTCAGATGCCTCGGCGCCACGGCCCCGCAGGTGTTCGGGGTCTATCTCACCCAAGCGCTCGGCGTGGGACTCCTCGGCAGCACAGTCGGCGTCGGGATCGGCGTGGTGTTGCAGCTGGCACTGCCGCACGTCCTCAGCGACGTCCTCCCGGTCGAAGTGGCGGTCACGATGTCGCCGGAGGCGATCCTGCTCGGGCTTGCGGTGGGACTCTGGACCTCCTTCGTCTTCGCGCTCCGTCCGCTCCTGTCAGTGCGCCGGATCTCACCTCTCGTGGCGCTGCGG
>JANLXK010000328.1:0-1146 GCA_031365045.1 Gemmatimonadota bacterium
AAGCGGTGGCCGTACTACGCCGAACTCGCCGCCAAGCTCGAACGCCAGGTCGTCGTGATCGGTGGGAAGGAGGACGCGGCCCTGGGCGAGGCGATCGTGGCCGTGGCCCCCGACATGGCAAAGAGCGCCGTGGGCCAGCTCACCCTGCGCGAGAGCGCGGCGCTCCTCAAGCACGCAGCACTCCTCGTCACCAACGATTCCGCCCCGCTCCACCTCGCCACCGCCGTCGGCACTCCGATCCTGGCGATCTTCGGCCCGACGGTGCCGGCCTTCGGCTATGGTCCCATCCGCCCCGGCGACCGGGTGGCCGAGATCTCGCTCGACTGCCGTCCCTGCTCTTCCCACGGCCCGCAGGTCTGCCCGCTGGGGCATCATCGCTGCATGAAGGACCAGTCCGCCGTTGACATCCTGCGCCAGGTCGAACTCCTGCTCCGTTGACCCTCAACAGGGAGTTTCGGAGGGACGGAGGGACGAAGAAGGACTTTGTGGGTCCACAATCATTATCTTTTCTCCGTACCTTCGTCCTTCCGCCTCTCCCAGTTGAGTGTACCACCAAGATGAACTCGACCCTGCCGAGGCACTCCTGAACTACATCGTTGGCATCGACCTGGGCGGGACCAACATCGCCGTGGGCTGCGTCTCGGAGGACGGGACCAAGGTCCGCGGCCTGGTGAGCGAGCCGACCCGCGCCGACCTCGGCCCCGACGCCGTGGTCCAGCGGATGGTGGAGACGGCGGAACGCTCGATGAAGCTGCTGCAGGCGGAGGAAAAGGGCGCCCAGGTGGTGGGCGTCGGGATGGGCGCGCCCGGGCCCCTCGACTTCCACCGCGGCGTGGTGCTCCTGGCGCCGAACCTCGGCTGGACCGACATGCCGCTCCGCGACCGCATCTCGGCCGGACTCAGGCGGCCGGCCGCCCTCGACAACGACGCGAACTGCGCCGCCCTCGGCGAATGGTGGCAGGGGGCCGCGAAGGGGACCTCGCACGCACTCGCGGTCACCATCGGGACGGGGATCGGCGGCGGCGTGATCCTCAACGGCAAGATCTATCACGGCGCCTCCGACTGCGCCGGCGTACTGGAGCACACCACCATCGACTTGGATGGCCGGCGCTGCGCCTGCGGCAACTACGGCTGCCTCGAAGCGTA
>JANLXK010000375.1:0-1302 GCA_031365045.1 Gemmatimonadota bacterium
CATTCGCATGATGCGAATGACTCAATGGGAGACCTGACCCCACTCTTCACAATGGGAGACCTGACCCCACTCTTCATCGAATCGTCACGGTGAGCGAGGCCAGGTCCGACAGCCGAGCCACGACGGAATCACCCGCGACGAGAGGGCCGACCCCCGAGGGCGTTCCCGTGAACAGCAAGTCGCCGCGTTCCAGGGTGATCCATGAGGACGCGTAAGCGACGAGGGCGGCGACACCGTGGAGCATCTGCCCGGTCGAGCCCTCTTGGCGGCGCACGCCGTTGACGTCGAGAGTCAACGCGAGGGCCGAGACGTCTCCCGCGCTCTCTCGCGGGACCACGTGGGAAACCGGCGCCGAACCGTCGAACCCCTTGGAGAGGTCCCAGGGCTCCCCCTTTTTCTTGGCCTCGGCCTGGAGGTCGCGCAGCGTGAGGTCGAGGCCCACTGCGTACCCGAGCACGTGCTCCATGGCGGTATCTTCGGGGATCGCCCGGCCGGAGCGCCCGATCGCGACGACGAGCTCGACTTCGTGGTGGACCTGTCCCATGCCCGTCGGGAGGGTCACGATCCCGCCGTCATGCACCAGGGCTGAGGGCGGCTTCAAGAAGAGGACCGGCGGGACGGCTCGCGCGTTCCCCATCTCCGCGTTGTGGTCGGCGTAGTTGCGCCCGACGGCGAGGATCTTCCCGACACGCAGGCGCTCGCCCGACCCCTTCACGACGACATAGGGCTCGGTTGCGGCTTGCTCGAGCCCCGGCTTGTGGGGCCAGAGGTGCCAGGTTCCCTGCGCGGTCGCCACGAGCCGGCCTTTTGCGTCGTGCGCCTCGCCCTGCACGAATGCGATGGAGCGCGCGCGGCGCGCGACCTTGCCGGTTGCCGTCAGCGTCCCTTCGTGCGCGCCGGCGATGAACTGGATCGACAGCCCGGTCGTGGCGCACCACCATTCTTTCGGGATCGCGGAGATGACGGCGGCTCCCATCGCACTGTCGAGCAGCGACGACACGACGCCGCCGTGGGCGACCCCCCGGTTATTGGTGTGGTGGGGAGCGAGCTCGATCGCCGCTTCGGCCTCGCCGCCCTCCATGCGGACGACGCGGACGCCGAGGTACTGATTGAAAGGTGGTGCTGGCATGGGGGCAATCATAGGGGACGGGAGATAATAGGGGACAGTCCATGAATAACCTATTTTTTTCTATTCTCAATATTTCTCAAAAAAAGCCCTCAAAAGTAAACTTTACGGCTTGAAATTTTCATAAAAAATAATTGAAAAATTATAAAATAGGCATTTCTACTTAAATAGGTTAT
>JANLXK010000389.1:0-1262 GCA_031365045.1 Gemmatimonadota bacterium
ACAACCTTTCCGTCCCCGGAGTTCATCACACTCCAACGCGCCGTGGCCGGCCGCTATTCCCTCGACCGGGAGCTCGGTCGCGGAGGAATGGGGATCGTCGATCGAGGCGCTCTACGCCGCGCTCCCCGAAGCGCACCAGAAGCGGCTGGCGGAGGTCCCCGACCTCGCGGCTCGGCTGCAGGTTCGGGCATTCAGCGCCGGCGCCGAACGGACGCCCGCGGTAGCGGCGCTGGAGACGCTCCGGCTCGACATCCTGCGGCTGCAGGCGGGGACGATCGCGGAGCCGGAGCTGACGGCCGACCTGGACGCGGTGCGGAAGTTGGGGGAAGAGGTCGATCGAGTGGTGGCGGCGACGGTGGAGGTTGCGAAGCTGACCCGCTAGTCCGATGTCATCCCGAGCAGAGCGAGGGATCTACTGAACGCTCGGTAGATCCCTCACTTCGTTCGGGATGACAGCCCGGGTCGATCAGCCAGTGACGCGCTGCACGAGCCACACCACCAGCCACACGGCCAGCGCGAACACCGTTGCCAGTATCAGCGTCAGCACCGCCACCGCGACGACGAGCGCGATGGTGCTGCGACGCACGGCGTGTTCCGGTTCGGCCAGCCAGTGTTCGAGGATGGCGAGATTCCGGCGATGCGAGGCGAAGCCGATGTCCCAGAGGTCGCCGACGACTGGAATGATGCCGAACAGGGAATCGATCGAGGCGTTGAAGACCATCCGCGCCAGGATGATCGGCGGGGCGCCGAGCTGCCAGGCCACGCCGAGTCCGTAGGCCGCGGCCGCACCACCGAAGAGATCGCCGAGGCCGGGGATGAGGCCGACGAGGGCGTCGAGCCCCATCCGGAATCCGAACGGGAGCCGCACGGCGTCGTCGAGGAGCCAAGTGAGTTGCCGAAGGGTGGCGGTGCGGGGATCGCCGGGCTTCGGTTCGGTGAAAGTGATCAATGGCCCCTCCATGATGCCATCGATCGCGACACACCGAAAAGTCGGGAGATCGCGTGAAAGATCGGCCGCGGCAGCCAGCCGAACCCGGTGAGCAGCACCGCGGCGGTCCAGGGCAACACCATCCGCACTGTGCCGCGCTCGATCATCCGCACTCCCGCTTCGGCCACTCCCTCGGGGGTGAGCATCCAGGTCCCCGCGGCCGACTTGGCGCCGTCGAACATCCCGGTCGAGATGAAATTGGGGCAGAGTGCGGAGACCGTGACGTGACGTACGCCGCGCTCCCGAAGCTCTTCGCTCAGTGCCTCGGAGAAGC